>JAIBCM010000006.1 GCA_019694135.1 Verrucomicrobiia bacterium
TGCCTTCTAAGCAGCGGGTCGATGGTTCGAATCCATCTGGGCGCGAACTAAATTAAGAATTATGAAATTTTACTTCTTAATTTATAATTCTTAATTCTTAATTGCTGTATGTTAACCAAACGAATCATTCCTTGTCTGGATGTTAACCAAGGACGTGTCGTAAAAGGAATTAAATTTCTGGAATTGCGCGATGCGGGCGATCCTGTCGAAACTGCCAAAAAATATAACGATCAAGGCGCTGATGAACTCGTTTTTCTCGACATTACCGCTTCGCACGAACAACGCAAAACTATCCTACATGTTGTGGAACGAACCGCCGAAAAAGTTTTTATGCCGCTAACGGTTGGCGGTGGCATTCGAACTTTGGACGATATTCACGCTTTACTCCAAGCCGGAGCGGATAAAGTGAGCATTAACACCACCGCCATTCAAAATCCGCATTTTATCCAACAAGCTGCTGAGCGTTTCGGCAGCCAATGCATCGTCTTAGCGATGGATGCAAAAAAAAATCCCAACAACAAAAGTTGGCAGGTTTATACTCATGGCGGTAGAAACGCCACAGGTTTAGACGCCGTTGCTTGGGCACAAAAAGGAGTTAATCTCGGAGCAGGCGAAATTTTATTAACCAGTATGGACGCCGACGGCACTAAAGAAGGTTATGATATTGCTTTAACTCGCGCTGTCTCCGAAGCGGTTCAGGTGCCCATCATTGCAAGCGGTGGTGCGGGCAAGCTAGAACATTTTTACGATGTGCTCTCTGAAGGCAAAGCCGACGCCGTTTTAGCGGCAAGCCTTTTTCATTTCGGCCAATTCACTATCAAACAAGTTAAAGAATATCTTAAAGAAAAAAGTTTGCCCATTCGGCTATAAAAATTATAGCGCATATTAATACCTCCGTGAATGAAATTTGTCATCACTATGTCGATCGTTTTTACAAAAAAATTACAATGAGCTCCTTGCTTCCAATAATCTCCAACATTAAATTAAAAGAACATGAAATCTATTCTCTTAAGCTTTTTTATGCTGGCCTTTGCTTTATCTCGCGCTCAAGAAACAAGCAAAGATATTATTCCAAATGAAGCTTCTTACCTGGAAGCTTATTACCTTGTTATCTTAGGCAATTATCGCGATTTTCATGAAGCCAATCGCCAGGCAAAAAATATGAGCAAAATTTCTCACACACCTTTTTCTCTAAGAAACCATATTTACGATGAAAAAAGAGGGCTCATTTTACCCGACAATGATCCCGATGAAAGTTACGCTGGTGATTACCTTTTACGCCGAGACAATCTCGATTACGAAACCCACCAAGAATATCTCTCCATCGAAAAATCCGAGGCTTATCCCGGGCTTGCCCAGAGTCACTACATCATACTTGCTGGCATCTACAAAGATCGAGCCGATGCCCAAAAAAGTTTAAAATATTATCAGCCCATTACCTCAAAAGCTTACATCAAAAAAACAAAAATTTACATGGGTTGCATTCATTAAATTTTCTTTCTTTATCGTTTTACTGACTTACGCCAACAATCCATCGTGTGATCATCCACCATCCCCACCGCCTGCATAAACGCATAACAAATCGTAGAACCTCGAAACTTAAAACCGCGCAAACCCATATCTTTGCTCATAGCATCCGAAATTGGGGAAGTGGACGGAATATTCTTTAGCATTTTCGGTTTATTAACAATCGTTTTACCACCAACAAAACCCCATACATATTTATCGAACGATCCAAACTCCTTTTGAATTTTCATAAAACGTTTCGCATTGTTAATGGCCGCTTCAATTTTGAGTCGATTCCGAATAATTCCCGCATCCTGCATCAAAGTTTTCACTTTATTTGCATTAAACTTCGCCACCTTCTTCACATCAAAATTCGCAAACGCCTTGCGAAAATTTTCCCGCTTCTTCAACACCGTTAACCAACTCAATCCCGCCTGAAAACTTTCCAACACCAAAAACTCAAACAACTTCTTATCCTCATGCACCGCCCTCCCCCACTCCTCATCATGATATTTCACATAAATCGGCTCTTTCAAACACCATTGGCAGCGAGGTTTGTTTTGGGACATGTTTTTAAAGAAAGTAATTAAGTGTTCTCATCAAGTTTTGATAAACAATCAATTAAAGGTTCCAAATCCAATACTAATCCTAAAGAAATAAGAACCTGTAAAGCGCTAAGCACACAAGAAGCCATGACTCCATTATCTTCCTTCTCAAAACACTTAAGATCACCAGTAGCTGCCCGAAATACCGCATGAGTGGTTTGACAATAGAAACGATAATAAGTTTCATAATATGGTAAAATTCCTGCAATCTTTGCCATTTCCCATATTTTTAACTCTTTCTCTTCTAAATTATGCTCAGGAAATAGTTCCTTATAATTTGACTTGAATTGATCCCATTCTTTTTTCTCATTCGCATCGTAATCGTCACCTTTTCTAATTGCTATAGGACGCAATAACTTGCTGTCTTCTAATCGTTCAGTATAAGCAATTCTAAAAAGTAATTCAGGTTTGTTTAAGACTGCCCGTAGTTTGAACATCATTTCAAGACATAGTCGAATAAGTTGTTGCGAAGCCTCAAACTTTCGGCTTTCTCTTAAAGAAATATATCCTTCTGTTATCTTATTAAGATAGGAAGCATTAAAAAAGTAAAAGGCATCTTTCAAGCCATTGCTTTCTTTTTTGCCTAAAGAGTTAATCGCATTATTAAGCTCTACATGCATATCGTAAAGGAGTGCAAATGACCTCTTTTCTAAATCGTTTACCATAGCCATTATTAAATAATTTTATCTTAATCCAATCTTGAATTCAACCATCACAAATGCTATTTTGGTTTATGAGCACAATCCAAGAACTCGAATCTGCTGTTACACGTTTATCGCCTACGCAATACAATGAATTTCGTCATTGGTTAAAGGAATATGATAATAAGCTGTGGGATAAAGAAATGAAGGAAGATGCAGAATCAGGACGGTTAGACGCTCTTGCCGCTGAAGCTTTGGACGATCTCAAAAAGGGACGTTGCACCGATTTGTGAATCACAAAGCCTCTCAAAAATTCTGGAAACATTATTACGAACTTTCAGAGGAAATTCAGAAGCTTGCAAACAAAGCATTCTCACTATTAAAAGAAAATTCACAGCATCCTTCCTTATATTTTAAAAAGCTTGGCAGCTTGGATTACTGGTCAGTTCGTATTAACGAAGATTATCGCGCTTTAGCTGTAAAACAGGGTGATACCTTTGCTTGGTTTTGGATCGGCCCACACGACCAATACAGTCGCAAAATCAGAAAAAATAAAAACTAATATTTATCCTTAATTTGATCGGGCGATTTTCCAAAAAGCCTTTGCAACCCAGCGCTCGCTTCTACACCATAAAACACCGCGCCCACCGGAACGCGCCCCTCCACCGCAGCCACAACCGCTCCTAAACCTGCTCCTCCAAATCCTCCGCACAACTCAATAATTTCCACCCCCTCATCGACTAGCTTCCTTGCTATCGCTGGTCCATGAGAAACATCAGTAACTCCCACACAAACCATTTCGCCAATGGTGTCGATACGTTGTTTTTCAGAAGGATTATCCAGAGTATAAATAAAACCCCATTTCATGGAATTATACTCCAAAATTCCATCATTTCATTCAAGCCAGAACTGCAACCATAAAATATCAGCAGGTTAATCCTTATCCCCCGCTTTATCGATTGACTCACCCACCTTTTCCATGGGTCCATCTTCATCGAAAGCGTCGTCAATCGATGCCCCCGCTTTTTCCATAGGCCCTTTTTTATGAGCGCATCCTGAAAAAGTAAGATTTCCTAAGACTAAAGCCGAAAAAAGATATAAAAGTATTTTTTTCATAATTTTTATTTTACCTGTTTTCTTTAATTAGTTTGATAATTATTAGTTACTTTCAACACTATCTATTGCACGCACTGATTTTTCCGCAGGCGCGACGTTTTCAAAGGAATCCTCATAAGTCGCACCTCCTTTATCTACAGCTTTTTCCCTATGTGCACATCCAGTAAAAGATAAACTGATCACAACAATAATAAAACAAATAGCAATAATATCTTTCATAGTTTTTCCTATTTCCTTTTAATGTTATGTTTAGTTTTAATTATTTATTTACAAAGTAAGCTGAAACTAAACACTGTCAAAAAACGGAGATTCGGACTTGTCAGTTTCGCTTGTTAAGGAATAGTTAATAAGATGCCCGTAATTACCAATATTGCTGCTTATCAATTCGCGACGCTGGCGGATTTGAAACCGTTGCGCGAACGTTTATTGGCGCAATGCAAAGCGTGGAAACTGAAAGGCACCATTTTACTTAGTCCAGAAGGCATTAACCTTTTTGTCGCTGGCGAAAAAATGCCGATTGAACAACTCCTAACTCTTTTGCGCGCCATTCCCGGCTTAGAAAAATTAACGCCAAAATATAGTGAGAGTGATCATCAACCTTTCACACGTATGCTCGTTCGCCTTAAAAAAGAAATCATCGCCTTTGGAGTCCAAAGCATCAATCCAGCACAACATACTTCCCCAAAACTTTCTGCTCAGACACTGAAACAATGGCTCGATGAAGGAAAACCGATCACCCTCCTCGACACCCGCAACGATTATGAAGTAAAATTGGGCACATTCAAAGGCGCGCGTTCTCTTGACCTTGATCATTTCAGAAATTTTCCTCAAGCGGTTCAAAAATCGCTCACCGATTTAAAAAATGATAAAGAACAAAAGCCTATTGTCATGTTTTGCACAGGTGGGATCCGTTGTGAAAAAGCAGGCGCTTTCATGGAACGCGAAGGCTTTTCCAATATTTATCAACTCGACGGCGGCATCTTAAAATATTTTGAAGAATGTGGCGGTGAACATTATGAAGGCGAATGTTTTGTCTTCGATCAACGCGTGGGCGTAGACCCCGCGCTGCGCGAAACTGAATCGATACAATGCTACGTTTGCCAAGCACCGCTTAATCCTAACGATCAAAAAGATGAACGTTTTATTCCTGGCAAATCGTGTCCTTATTGTTTTGCTGCAACTCAGGAACAAAAAACCAAAGTGCTTGCAAAACGTCATGAAGCCATTCGTCACGCAACTACACCTCTCCCTGGCAGCCAACCTTACGAAAATCATCGTCCACTCATGATTTCATCGGCTCATGATGGAAAAACACTTCTCGACTGCTATTGCGATATTTTCTCGCACATTTCGCGAGAAGAATGGTCGCAACGTTTTACAAAAAATCTTTTTCAAAATGAAAACGGCTATCTCGTCACCTCTAATCACGTAGTAAAAACAGGCGAAAAATATATCCAAATTTTCCCTGAAAATACAGAACCTGACATCAATCCCAACATCGAAATTCTTCATGAAGACGAAGCGATTCTGGTAATTAATAAACCTGCGCCTTTACCCGTTCATCCTAGCGGTCGCTTCAACCGCAACACGTTGCAATACATTTTGCATCAAGCTTACGCGCCACAAAAACCGCAACCCGCTCATCGCCTCGACGCCAACACAACTGGGCTTATCGTTTGCACGCGCACACGACATTTTGCCAAATTATTGCAGCCTCAATTCGAACGTGGCAAAGTGGAAAAAACTTATCTCGCGCGTGTTCAAGGCCAACCTGCTAAAGAATTTTTCATTTGCGAGGCGCCTATTAGCTTCGAACCGACTCAGCTTGGCGCCAGAATAATTGATGAATCACATGGTCTGCCCGCTCGCACTGAATTCAAGGTTCTGCAGCGCTTTCCAAACAAAACCACACTCATCGAAGTTAAGCCCATCACCGGTCGAACGAATCAGATTCGTCTACATCTGTGGCACATGGGTTTTCCCATTTGTGGCGATCCCACTTACCTTCCCAACCAAAAATTAGGCGAAATTCAAACTTTGACCATTAACGATCCTCCGCTCTGCCTCCATGCTTGGAAAATAAGTTTTAATCATCCACTCCATAACAACCGCGTTGTTTTCGAAACCCCACTACCTAATTGGCCCAGTCGAATTTCAAATTGCGTCATGGAAATAAATTTTCAATAATCAGAATTGTTTTTCTAAAAAATAAATTCATATTTTTCATATGAAATCTCGTCTTTTACTCTCACTTCTTCTATTATGTGGTTGCGCTTCCAATGGAGGAGGTCGTCACGGCTCCGATTCATCCATCGCTTGGGATTTACGTAAACCCACTCGTTACGCTCCGAATGGACAAGTTTTTCTCAATGTGAATGGCGAGAGCTACCAAATCATTTCTCGAGCCACGGCGCGCTATCGACAATTAGCGCCTCAGGAATTTCAGAGCTTTGATATTCCTTCCGATGCCATCACTGCCGTATCATCTTGGTATGCAAATGGGGGCGACATCCTTTTTGTCGTAGAAAAATCTCACCAACTTGAAGTGTTCCGTCGCGAAAAGAATAATCGCCCAAGCAATTATTATGTCTTAGAAAAAGTTTCCACAATTCCTCTTTAATCACTCCTTTATCCAAAAAATTAGCTGGGCATTTGTGAAGATTCTTTTCAAAAAGAGATCAGCATGAAAACGCTTCTTGCCAAACGCGTAGAGATAGCTCTTTGGATTCTATTCTTAGGATGCGCCCTAGCCGTGCGTTATTATTTGATTCATTTTTTTCCAGTTTATATTTGGTCTAAGGATTCGAGCTCGTATGTCGACACGGCTTTTCAATGGATTCACACTGGTGTTTGGGAAACCGATATTCGTCGCGGCCCTATTTACTCTCTTTTTATCGGATTAATTCTAAAAATAGCTCCCAACCTTTCCGCCATCATGATTGCGCAACATATCTTAGGCGCCATCGCGATTATTTTAGCTGTTGCCTTATTTTGCCGACTTTATCCAAGCGACACACGATGGATCATTCTTCTTTGCGGCGCAGCTTACGGACTCTACGAGTTGCCACTTTATTTAGAGCATCTCATTCGCAACGAAACATTATTACTTATTTTTGCTACTGGAGCATTAGGAGCTTGGGCTATGGCGCTTCATTCTACTCATCCTTCACGCTGGCTTTTAATAAGCGGATTAAGCGCCGGCTTACTCACACTTACAAAAAATATTTTTTTACCCTTTCCTTTTTTAGTCATCACCGTGTTATTTTATTTGCATTTTAAAAATAAACGCACTCTCGTATTGTCCACATTCGCCTTTATCGGCTCATTTCTATTGCCCTACCTCGCAGTTTACCTTCAACATTCCTCAGCTCCCGATAAAACCGAGCGTTCTTCTTATGCCGGAGTTCAATTCTACGGACGTGTTGCGCAATGGACTTATCTCGAAGGGGGTCTTTACCCTGAAATTAAAACTTTGATTCATGAACCGGTGGAAACTTATCGCAAATTTAAAAAGCCGGATAATAACGTGGTCATTAAAAAACTTATCGTGCCCGTGATCGAGGAGCATCTCAAAACCCAAGGAAAAGGTTTTTCAGAAGTCGATCGCATCTGTCGCAATCTCGCTTTTGAAGCGATTCGTAAAAATCCCGGACTCTTTACCAAACAAGTCTTGAACGATCTTTATAAACTGCATTTTCGTTGTGGCTACCAAAGTCGATTATTAAAAACGAACGATCTTCGTGATCTGATTGATGATATGGAACAAATTTCACGTCCAGATCCTATGATGCATTACAACACCGTCATGCAAACCTTGCACAATAAAGTGGAAGCTAACAATTTTTCTGGCTATTACCGTTTCATTAAAATGTCTTGGCTTTTTGAAATTTTTCCGCCTGCATTCCTTACCACGTTGTTGTTGCCGCTTTTGTTTTTTTTCGATCGAACACCCATGCGCCTTTTTTGGTTAACCGTTGCAGGCGTTTGGTTTTTTAATATTATCCTTCTTGCCACTGTGGGACGACCTCTCAATCGCTACTTCGTGCCCCTCGCCCCTCTTATGTTTTGGACGCTGACCGGTACCCTAATCTGGCTCTGGCAACAACGTTTTCGCTTTCAAAAATCAGTATGATTTATGAAACTTGCCTATCTTTTTGATCGATTCCCCTCTTTCACACGCACTTTTTGCTTAAGAGAAATCCAGGGACTTCAACATCATGGCGTTCATCCCATGATCTTTTCCTTACAAAACCCGAACGATGAACTCGTGCACGAGTCGATTGCTTCCGTCCATTATCTTCCCGAGACTCATGAAATTAAAAATCAATTCTTTCAAAAAGAAAATTTAAACAAAAAAAGAAAAAAGATTTTAAGAAATTGGGGAGAACGGGGAGACAAACAACGCATCTATGAAGCCGGTCATATCGGCCAAATACTAAAACAAAATCGCATTTCCCACATTCACGCGCATTTTGCGGGAACAGCGGCCCGAACCGCTTATTGGATCAAAAAACTTTACGGCATTCCTTTTAGCTTCACAGCTCATGCCAACGATTTTTTTTGTCATTCCGATTATCCCGTAACTTTAGACGATCTTTTTAAAACCGCCACGTTCATCGTCACAGTGAGCGACTTTAGCGTCAGCGAATTACAAAAACGCTTTCCTCAAGCCCGAAAAAAAATTCATCGCGTTTATAATGGCATTGATCTTCAGCATTTTCCCGTCACTCAACCGCAAAATAACCCTCCGCTATTTCTTTCTATTGGTCGGCTGATTGAAAAAAAGGGGTTTGAACCGCTCATCGAAGCCTGTGCTTTTTTAAAAGAAAAAGGATTAACATTTCGTTGTGAAGTCATCGGAGAAGGCCCTCTAGAGCAAATCCTCCAACAACAAATTAAAAAGCATCATCTTCAAAATGAAGTTCAATTATTAGGACCTCAATCGCAAAATTTTATTATCGATAAACTGCAAAAAAGTTATCTTTTTGTCTTACCTTGCGTCACAGAAAAAGATGGAGGAAAAGATAATTTACCCACCGTAATCGTGGAAGCTATGGCGTGTGGTTTACCAATTATTTCTACTCACTTAGCCGGCGTGCCAGAAATGGTAACGCACGAAAAAAATGGTTTATTAGTTGAAGAAAAAAATGTGCCTCAACTTGTCGCAGCACTAGAAACTTTATTAAAAAATCCCGAACAAGTCGCTCAATTTGGAAAAAAAAGTCGACAATTTACTGAAGAAAAATTTGCCCTCACCATCACCACGCAACAGCTAAAAAATCTTTTTCTTGGTTATCAATCTTGGTGGCGAAGATGGTTTAGCTAGCCATTCACACAGCCATTTATCTTTTTTTTCGGTAGTGGTATAGTTTGGGTAAACTATTTGTCGAACAATCCCGCCGCGGCGGGATTGTATAGGCGTAGCACAGCCTTCCAGGCTGTTACGGGCAAGATGTCCGTGCTACTTAATTACCCAAACTATACCACTACCTTCTTTTCGCCAAACTTGAATTTTCCACAAAAAAAGATACAGTAGAAATATGAGCGTTGTTGAAATTAAAAAAGCCATTGATGCCCTTTCTTTTGAAGAAAAAAAAATACTGCTCAATCACTTAGCCGAACAATTTGAAGATTTTTTAGATCTCAGGATTTCTCAAGAAGCGCTTGCTGAAGGTGATTTTACAAATTTTGAGGATTTAAAAAAGGAAATGGATGCCAAATTCTCTGGAACTCAGTAAGCGCGCCGCTCGTTTTATTCGAAAATTACGCGATAAAGTGCTTTATGAACGTCTTTTTGAAAAAATTGGAAAGCTAAAGGAAAATCCTTTTCCTACTGATTGCAAAAAAATTCAAGGCTCCGAAATGACTTATCGTATTAGAGTCGGTGATTATCGAATTCTTTACGTTGTGACAAACGATAAAATTATCATAACTGACATCGCTCATCGTCGAGAAATTTATCGTTAATTTTTATCAAATTATCCTTTAAGCGCTTCCTGATAAATTTCTTCTAAAATATTAATTTGAAGTTCTGGAGCAAAAATTGTTTTAATTTTTTCCGTTGCGGCTTGAGAAACACGGCGATAAGTCGTTTCATCTTGAGCAAGAGCCAGCAACTTTTCTGCTAATGCATCAGCATTTTTTTCGGGTAATAAATAACCGTCTTTTTCATTTTCTACAGCCTCGGGAATGCCTGCATGAGGTGTCGAAAAACAGACCAATCCTGTCGCCATGGCTTCTAGCAAAGAATTAGGAATGCCCTCAATATCATTTAAATTATTAGCCTCACTCGGATGAAGGAAAAAATGGCTTTGATAAAATAGCCTTCTTAAGGCTTCGCGATCTAAAAATCCGACAAAAAAAACTTTGCGCGTTAAACCCAAGCGCCAAACTTCTCGCTGAATCTCGCCGAGTTGCGGACCATCTCCAGCTATAGTAAAAGTAGCATTAGGATATTTTTTTACAAACTGAGCAAAAGCCCTTAGCGCCGTAAGCACTCCTTTTTTAGCAGTCAATCGACAAGCTTGGACCAAACCCCACGCGCCATCTTCAGGCCATTTTCTTTCCTGACGCGCAAAAAATTGCCAGGGCACGCTTGTTCGATTTAATCGAAGTTTTTCTGGCGGACATCCCAATTCTTTTAAAATCGGTATAAAACTTTCACAACGGGCAAGAATTAATTTCGCTTTATCAAACACTTCCGGCAACCAAACAATATCGCCCGGTCTTCTGACATAAGCCCCTAAATCTGCGCCATGAAAAGAAACCACCATGGGTTTTTTACAATGTTCAAAAATCGGAGCTAAACGTGTGGCCTCATGTCCAAAATAAATGTGTAATAAATCGGTATGAACTTGATCTAAAGCCTGCAACACGACTCGCCCCGTTCCCTTATAAATCACCTGCGGCTTTCGAAGCACATATTTCAACCAAGCGCGATTCCACCACTGCGAACGCGCTTCGGGTAAAACAAAAACTTCATCATGGGGAAAAGTTTCCGGATTGGATCGTTCTCGAGTCATTACCACGCTACGAAATTTTTTTAACCCAGAGACTTGATGATAAACATGCCACATCTCCGGTTTTAAAAAAGTGCCAACAAAACTGCTGACTGTTGGTTTATGACTCATAGCTAAACTTTTTTGATGAATTAAGATTTTTTATCAGATGGCGAATAAGCATAGGAGTGACGAATATCCACAGCTTTTTCTAAAAAGAAAACGCTTTCGACGAGATTTTTGCAGTGATCCGCAATGCGTTCAATATTTCGTCCCACTAACAATAAATTTAATGCCCGCGCCACATGATCGGGATCTTTCGCCATGGCTTCGATAGAACTTTGATAAAGCTCGCGATTCATTTCGTCGACCTGATCATCGCGACGGATGATACTGGACACTTTTTCTACATCATTTTCCACAAAACAACGAATGGCTTCACGCAACATTTCTAACGCAACATTGGACATGCAATGAATTTTTTCCAATGAACCGAGTTGCGATTCCTTGTTCAATTTTCGAGCCAATCGCGCGATATTCACCGATTGATCACCGATACGCTCCAAATCGCTCACAATTTTCGACGTGGCAATCATAAACCGCAAATCATGCGCCACGGGACTATAACGGGCAATACAAGAAACCACACTTTCATCGATGGAAACTTCAAGCTGATCCACCTTCGCATCCTCAGTTTCGACATGCACCACCAACTCATCACTTCTTTCAGTAAGTGCGCGCAAACTCATCATAACGCTTTGCTCCGTCAAGCGAGCCATGGTTAGCAAGCTTTCTTTGATTTCGTGAATTTCAGCATCAAGCGGACTTTTCATAATTTTTCATTTTTCTTAATCATTTAACCAAATCTACCCGTAATATAATCTTCTGTTTGCTTTTGAACAGGATTCGTAAAAATTTTTCCCGTAATATCAAATTCAATTAGCCGCCCCAGATAAAAAAAAGCTGTCCGATCTGAACAACGACTGGCTTGCTGCATATTATGCGTAACAATTACAATCGTATAATCTCGTTTTAATTCATGAATCAATTCTTCTACCTTAGCTGTCGCAATGGGATCTAACGCCGAACAAGGTTCATCCATAAGTATGACTTCGGGTTGTACAGCAATTGCTCGCGCAATACAGAGCCGTTGTTGCTGCCCGCCGGAAAGGCCTAATGCATTCTGATCTAAACGATCTTTAACCTCATTCCACAAAGCCGCGCTACGAAGACTTTTTTCCACTGCTTCATCAAGCACTTTTTTACTCCCCACTCCTGCAATTCGCAGCCCATATGCCACATTATCATAAATGGATTTTGGGAAAGGATTCGATTTTTGAAAAACCATTCCCACTCGTTTTCGCAGTTCAATCACATCCACTGAAGAATCATAAATATTAACTTCATGAATACAAATTTCACCACGTTTTAAATGTGCTTCATCAATCAAATCGTTCATGCGATTAAAACATCGCAAAAGCGTGGACTTTCCACAACCAGAAGGTCCAATAAATGCCGTCACTTCTTTCTCTGGAATCCTTAAAGAAACTTCATGCAAAACCTGATTAGAACCGTAATAAAAATCGACCTGGCGCACATCAATCAAAGCCACCGATGCCGAATTTTTCGTGGACTCTTTTTCTGAAAAGGACTGATTTACTTTTGCCATAATTTACCATCGAAAACGATTTCGCATTTTGATTCGTAGCACCACCGAAGTCAACGCAATGAACATAATGGCCAACAAAAAGACAAACACCGTGCCATACTGCACGCGTTCGGTGTATTCGTTTTGTGGCACTTTCGTGCTTAAAACATAAATATGATAAGGCAAGGCTTGCACCCCTTGAAAAAAGAAATCGCTCATTTTATTTAACCCTTGCCAAGGCAACTCACTGCGTACCAAGTAAGCTGCAGTGAACATGATCGGCGCGGTTTCTCCCGCCACGCGCGCAATTCCCAGAATGGAAGAAGTCAAAATGCCGGACAATGCATAAGGTAAAACACTTTTCCGAATCGTTTGCCAACGTGTTGCTCCCAAAGCTAATGAGCCTTCTCGAAAACCTCTCGGAACCGCACGCAAAGATTCTTCACTCGCCGTAATAATAATCGGCAACACCATAATAGCTAACGTAAAACAACCAGAAAGCAGCGAAAAATTCCATTTCAAAAAAATGACAAATAAACTAAACCCAAACAAACCGTAAATAATGGAAGGCACTCCTGCCAGATTACCAATCGCTACACGTATCCAATGAATCAAGCGACCCTGTTTACCAAATTCACTTAAATAAATTGCGCTAAAAATTCCTAAAACTAAAGCAATCAACATCGAACCCGAAACCAGCAAAACTGTTCCCACAATACAAGGAAAAATTCCACCTCCGGCGTAGGCGTGCACTTCCGAAGATAAAGCGATTCCTTGTTGTGCTAATTGCGCTTCATAATGCCGAAAAGCTACCTCGCCTAACTCGCGAGTTTCATGGGTCATGGGATCTTGAAACACATGCAAGGTTTCAGGAAATTGCGTTAAAAAATCAACATTCACATAAGGAAAGTGCGAGAGAAATAATGTTTTAGCTCCTTTAAAAAAAATGTTAGCAAAAATGACCACCGCACAAATTAAGATGAAATAAGTCATGGCCCGAAAAAAATTAAAACAAAAACTTTGCAACCCATGGGCATAGGAAGGCCGATGCTTAAAAGGGTTATGTTTTTTATTTTTCATTTTTTATCCAATTGAAATCTTGAACCGTTTTACCAACGATTGCGCAAAATAATTGACCGTTAGAGAAATCAAAAATAGTAAAATGCCCACCATGAATAAGGCTCGATAATGTAAACTCCCCCGCACTACTTCACCCATTTCTTGCGCAATGATACCCGTCATCGTATGGGCTGGTTGGAAAAAAACACCTAAACCCTGAGTAAAATCCGGAATCGCGATGCGATTACCCGCCACTAACAAAACAACCATGGTTTCTCCTATGACTCGACCAAAACCTAACAAAACAGCCGCCATGATGCCCGATAAAGCAGCAGGCACCATAATTTTTAGAATTGTCTGGAGCGAGTTAGCACCCAACGCAAAAGAAGCTTCCTTAAAAATGCGCGGCACATTATTCAAAGCATCCTCTGCCAAGGTAAAAATAGTGGGCACTGCCATAAACCCCAACAAACAACCCGCTGTAAAAATATTCAAACGATTGTGAACAGGGAAAAACGGCACCCACGATAAAAACTCTTGTTGCGTCAACCACCGAATACCCTCCCCTAAAACAACAATTCCAAAAAACCCAAGAACAACCGAAGGAATCGTCGCGATAAATTCAATGCAAGGTTTGATCCATTTTTGTTCGGTTTTAGAAGCGATTTGACTAACATAAATCGCAGCTCCGATTCCCAAAGGCACGGCTAAAGCCAAAGCAACCGAAGCGATCAAAAAAGATCCCGTTAGCAACGGCAAAATACCATAAAAATCGTTCCAAAAACTTTGCGTGATCCATTCCTTACCCAAAAGGAACCCCGCCAGCGCACGAATCCACGGAACCGGCTCAAAAGCGTTCCATTCCTCTAATTGTTTTTCGCGATGAGGCATCTGACTCAAGTATCGTGTTACCGATTCGCGAAATTCATCCCATTGCTCATTAGCTTTGGACGATGTCCAATGAGGCGCTTGATTGATGAGTCGATTGATTTCATCAGAAATAACTCGATTAATTTGATGATAACGCGGCAGCGTGTCCTTTAAAAAATTAGCATTTTTTTGAAAATCAAAAGTCTCAATCCTTATTTGTTCCTCTTCCTGAAATTTCCCAGATTGCAACAAAGCCTCTTTGCGCTCTTTTTTATCTTGCGCCACTCGATAACGATCTCTGAGATCGACTGCGACCTTTTCCCATTCCATTTCCAAATCAATTAAAGGAACAATAATTTTCCGAAACTGAGCCAAATAATTTTTGAAGGCAATTTTTTGTTGTGAAGTCACTGTAGGAGTCGCGTTTTGTCGTTCAGCCTTTTCCACTTGGAACAACAATCTCGATAAGGCTTTGTGAGCTTCGACTTGTTGCCGCATAACTTCGACAAACTCCAAGCCCGATTTTCGATAAAGCTGCAACTCTTTTTGATACTGAGGAAAAAATCCCATGCCTTCACGAAATAAAAAAATAGTAATTAAGCCTAAAACCAAAATAGCAACCAAGGCATTACCCTGAAAAAAAAGACGAATCAAATCGTCACCGCTCCATCCCCAAACCCGAAATCGACGCGAAGCCGTCAACATAGTTTTTAGCGTGGCAACTCGCTTAGTCGTTAGAGGCTGACGCGGTGTGGAGTTCACGCCGTTTGATTTAAAGCTCTTTCAATAACTTGGCGACTCAAAAATAACTTTTTTAGAAAATTATTGAATGGGAATAAATCCGACTTCGTTGACGATTTTTTGCCCCTCAGCGCTTAACACAAAATCAATAAATTTCTTAATTTCGCCTTTAGGTTTTCCATCAGTATAAAAAAATAAAGGTCGCGCATAAGGATAAGTCTTAGCACGCGCCGATTCTGCATTAGGCAACACTCCGTCGATCGATAAAATTTTAAGCCCTAGCGCCTCCACATAAGCCAATCCCACATAGCCAATACCCATTTTATTTTTTGCGACTTCAGCCACAATTTGTTCATTGCCTGCCATTTTCTGACTGCTCAAAGCGTAATCGCGTTTATGCATCGCCATTTTTTTCCAATCTTGAAACGTGCCCGAAGCCGTATTGCGCGTGTAAACAGAAATAACGCCATCTTCATCATTCACCTCTCCCCAATCCACCACGTCTCCAGTAAAAATAGATTCCACTTCAGCTTGATTCAAATTAGAAACAGGATTGGCTTCATTGACCACTACGGCAATAGCGTCATAAGCCACAGTAGTAGATTCAAAGT
This sequence comes from Verrucomicrobiia bacterium, assembly GCA_019694135.1. Taxonomy (NCBI): domain Bacteria; kingdom Pseudomonadati; phylum Verrucomicrobiota; class Verrucomicrobiia; species Verrucomicrobiia bacterium. The sequence goes on from JAIBCM010000006.1 coordinate 15,796, forward strand.
TAACATTTTTCGTTAGCGCTTCCGAAATTTCTGTGCTTTGAACGGGACGACTCGACATTCCAATGTCCGCGGTTTTATTCATAATCGCTGCAATTCCCGTTGTCGAACCTTCTGCTGCAATTTCAAATTTAATGGAATGATTCACTCGCTGATAAGCTTCCGCCCACATTGGCACCAATTTAGCTCCCAACGTATCAGACCCTTTTAACACCAATTTTTGTGCTAAACCTAAATGACTGAAACATAAACTTATTATTAATAAACCCACCTTTTTCATCATTTTTTCTTTTCCAATGGGAAAACTTGTTGTGCATCTCATCATCGTGTAGATTAATGAATTCAACACATAAACAAAACATTAAAAATGAATACCCTGACCTTTAGCACTCTTTTTTATGTAGCCGGCTTTATTGCCGCTCAAGTAAGTTCTATGATCTGCTTCAAATATGTCTCAGAAAGCTCAGGAAGAGCCGCTTTAAAACTTTTTTTATTAGGCAATATGATAGGATTTTTTTGCACGATTTTTTTGCCACTCGCACTAAAAAATCAAAATCCCAACCTAATTTATGCACTCTGCCTGGGCGGTGGATTTTGTTTGCTACAACTCTCTTCTTACTACTTTTTCAGTGTTCCTCTCTCCAACCCTCAATGGCTTGGCATTTTTTGCGTTGGACTAGGAATGATTTTACTTCAAATCAAATAATCTCCCTCCAAAAAACAATCAACATATGCCAGCAATAAAAAAAGGAGAGCGATATTAGCTCTCCTTTTTTACGATAAAAAAAACTTATCTTTTTTTCTTCTTAGAAGTTGTTTTTTTTGCTGCTTTCTTGGCAGGCTTTTTCTTTGCGGGTTTTTTAGCTGCCGCTTTTTTCTTCTTAGTTGCCATTACGAGACACCCCCCTTCGGCGCTCTATGGCGCTAGTCGCGAGACTATTTTGTCTGCTCATTGATAGTAGAATAGTTTGGAAATGGTAAAAACGTCAACGATAATTTTTAAAAACTCAAAAAAATTTTGTTAAAAAAATTTTTATTTTTCTTTCAACACGTTTATTTTTTTCCGAATCGCATCCACAATTCCATCCACATTCCACAATCTTCCGATCCCTTCATATCCACACGCCAACATTCCTTTTTCTGGTCCGATAAATTCAACATCACGTTTTTGTAAATCTGCAACATGCATCTGTGTCGTGGAATGCAGCCACATCTTTCCATTCATTGCGGGCGCCATCAAAATTGGCGCACGCGTTGCTAACAAAATAGAAGTTAATGCATCGGGAGCTAAACCCAAAGACGCTTGAGCAATGAAATTTGCAGTCGCTGGCGCCACGACCACCAAATCCGCTCGATCCGCCAAAGCGATATGCGTGGGATGATCCGCTGATTCCTCCGACAATCGCACAGTAACAGGTTGATGGGTTAAAGTTTGCAAAACTAACGGTGTCACAAAATGCGTTGCTTCTTGTGTTAAAACCGCATGAACTTCGTGTCCCTCCTTAGTTAAAGCGCTAGCAATGTCTGCTGCGCGATACGCAGCAATCGAACCCGTGACTCCCAAAAGAATGGTTTTTTTCATAAGACTAACACAAAATCAATCGCTTACTTTTATAGCGTTCCGCTCGAATAATAGATCGAAACTTTTGCAAATCCTCCTCCATCGTTTCACTTAAAATAGTGTAGTGATACTCCTGCCAAAATCCAATTTCTTCTTTAGCCGCATTCAATCGATATGAAATTTGTTCCTCCGTTTCAGTTCCGCGCTTTCGCAAACGTCGCTCTAACTCTTCCAAAGTCGGTGGCATAATAAAAATGTCCACCAGCGCTTCTTGAATCCAAGGCTCAAGCGATTCACGAATCTGGCGCGCGCCTGTTACATCAATATCCAACAATAAATCCGTTCCTTCACGCACTGCCTTTTCGGTGTTAACCTTCAAAGTTCCATATTGATGCCCATGCACCCACGCTGTTTCCAAAAAAGCGCCATCACTTTTACGTTGTTCAAACTCTTCCTGACTTAAAAACCAATAATCCAAACCATTTTCTTCACCCGACCTCGCAGGCCGGGTCGTGCAAGAAACCGAATATTGAAAATCTGGCGTTTGCTTAAGATTAGCACAAATCGTGCTTTTTCCCGCGCCCGAAGGCGCCGAAACCACAAATAAAATGCCGCGTCGCTTAAAATGATTCATTCCACATTTTGCACTTGTTCGCGCAATTTTTCTATCTCCATTTTCAACTCCATTACTTCATGCGCAATTTTCACATCATTAGCTTTTGCGCCCATCGTATTTACCTCCCGAAAAATTTCTTGCAGCAAAAATTCCAGTTTTCTACCCACCTCACCCTCTTTTTTAATCGTCTCCTCGAATTGTTGCAAATGACTTTCCAAACGCGTAAGTTCTTCTGAAATATCACAACGCTCAGCAAAAAATAATAGCTCTTTTCTAAAAACTTCATCTTCCCAAGCCACTGCAACATTCGCCTGTCGCAACCGTTCTTTTAATCGTTCTCCATATTTTTTAGCAATCCAAGGCGCTTGAATTTGAATTTTTTTCTTAAGCGATCGTATTCGACGAGTTCGATGCAAAAAATCTTTTTTTAAATGGTCGCCCTCTACTTTTCGCATTTGACTCCATTCTTTCAAGGCTTTCTTAACAACAAACTCGAATTGACATTTGACCTTTTCATCATTACCAAGCAACTGATTATTCAACACCCCCGGAGCCGCCAAAACTTCCTGTAAAGTAATTTCATTCTTAAGCTTCAACTCTTTAATCAGCTGCCGAAAAATTCGCTCATAATGACGCGCCACGGCTACATCCACTTTTCCGTTTACCCATTCAGAAGGCGCCTCCAACTCCACCGTCACTTGAACCCGTCCGCGCCTGGCAAATTCTGCAACCCACTCTCTTACCTGCCGCTCCAACATGGCCCATTCCCTTGGCAATCCCACAATCGTCTCCAACTGTTTTCGATTCACAGAGCTGATTTCCACCTTCACCCACGCCGAGCCATATTTCATCTTGGCCTTGCCAAATCCTGTCATGCTTATCATAGCTTTCCTTTTCTTTTATGAAACCTTGTCCAAGAAAACCAGAGAAATAATCGCTCGATTTTTTATTAATCCTGACTAATCTTTAGATGTGCCGTCTCCCGTAAAAGAAAAAATTCGTGGCGAAAAAGTTATCCAATTTTCCGTTTTTATGGAAAATAAGGTCGGTCGACTATTGGATATTGTCCGGCTTTTGGATCAATCCGCCATTCATGTCGTAGCTATTTCAATTATCGACACCGCCGATTGCGCTATCGACCGCTTTGTCACCGATGACCCCGACAAAACTCGACAAGTTCTCGAAAAAGAAAAATTGGCCTTTATCGAAACTAATCTCGTCATCGTTGAAATGAATGGCGCTACAGAAATGAAAAAAGTTTTAACCGCCCTCCTTCAAGCCGAATGCAACATCCATTTCACCTATTCTCTCATGATCCAACCTCATGGCAAACCGTGTCTCGCACTCCATGTCGAAGATGAAGAATGTGCCGCCTCAGTCCTTAAAGCTAACGGATTCAAAATCCTGACCCAACGCGACATTTCTCGTTAAACATTTGTGACCTATCGAAGGTTTCATCTCTATTTTAACTTACCGCTACTTATTATCCTGTCGCTGCTCGCACAACCTCATTGGAATTGGCATGACTCCCTTGTTACCGCCGGTCTTTGTTTGATTGTTCTAATCTTTACGACTCCCTGGGATAATTGGGCAGTCAAACGAAATCTTTGGAATTTTCCTAAAGAAAAAATCCTCTTCCGCATTTTTTACTGTCCCATTGAAGAATACCTTTTTTTCCTTACACAAACCATTCAAGCTTGTTTATTAACCGATATTTTTCGCTCTTACTTTTTTAACAAAACTATTTCACTGCCAGCGCCCAATTTTCGATTAGCTAGCGCCTTGGCTTTGGTTTGGGTTGTCTTTTTCTTGTTGAGCAAAAAAAATTCACGTCCTCTTTCGATCACTTATCTTTGGCATCTTCTCTTTTGGATGTTGCCAGTCATTCTTTTTCAATGGACCTTGGGCGGCTTTTGGATTCAACAATTTCCGCTCGTTCTCACAACTACTCTATCCCTAGGAACGTTACTATGGAGTTTCGACCTCGTTGCTATTCATCAAGGCATCTGGTTTTTTGATGAAAAACAAACGCTTAACCTCAAACTTTTTCGCCTACTTCCATTAGAAGAATTTCTATTCTTCTATCTCACCACTCTTATGGTCGTTCAAGGATTTTTACTTTTTATTTAATGACCTATTTAAATCATTGGTGTTTATCACTAAATAGGTCCAAAATGTTTTTTCTTCTTGCTGCAAATCATCATACCTCACTTTAATTAAGTCTTTTCTAATCTCTTCAATTTCAAAAACCGGAGGCAATCCAGAGTTTTTTGTTTCAATTTTTATTAATTTTTTATTCTTGGTATCGAAAAGATAAAGCAACGTTTGTTTAACATTATCCTCTTCAGCTAAAGCCGAAGTCTCTTCAGTAACATATCTCTCAGCAAGCGGTTTCCACACTCCCGTTTCTCCCAATAAATGATCATCGTCCAACCAAAACCATACGAAAGCCACTTTTTCTGTTTCTCGTTCGTCTATTGAAGACACAGAGGGCAAGTTTAACAATTTTAAAGAGTTTGAATCGTTGACTGATAATACTTCATATTGAGCATCACCCCAATCAATCAAAACTTTATTCTCACTTGGACTAGCATCCATTCCATAAACGCTTTTTCCTTCCGGCGCTTTCCAAATGATCTTGCCCTTTTCACCAAGAATACAACCTTGATGAGGCATTAATCGCAATCGATTAATTTTATTTTCCTGAGATAATTTCGATGAAGGTATTTCAGAAACAAGTTTGAGAGCAAATCTTGTTTTACTTTCGTCAAACTCTTTTCCTTTTGCTTTCGGTGCGACGCTCGCAGATTGTCCAGTTTCCTTTGAATTGGATAATCCATCTGTTAATAAATTTAGTGATCTATTTTTTTCCCAAATCAAAAATCCCACTAGCCCCAAAATGACCAGGAAAACAATAATAAATCGTTTCACAAATTTATGGTTTTCGAGTTACACGAGAAGTCTTTTTTTGGGCATTTTGTTGAGGACTTTGCCTGGGTTGTTTGAGATCCTCAAAAATCGCACCCGCCATTCTATTGACAATATCCTTCCGAACCTCTTGATGATCTTTGCCGGTGTTTAATAATTCATCGACTTCTTTGACATCAATAAATTCCATTTCCATATAAGCGGATCGGGTAGGGTGATAATCTTGGGTGTTACCGAGGTAAGGATCACTTATGGTGCCAAAATTGGCTGTTTTAATGCCACGATCCACAGCATTTTTATCATGGCTTTTAATAGCGCCATAAGCTGCATTTTGAACTCTTTGAGCAAACTCTCGATCTTCTTTCGTATTCACATTGTTTGAACCCCTGATATAAGTCTCGGTTCCTCGTGCTTCTTTTTCTCCAGGCTTTTCAGGATAACCATTAAAATGAATAGTTAGCATATTGTCTGCCCCCATATCACGCGCAACATTCGCTCTGGCCCTTAATGATAAATTCACATCACTATCTCGTGTTAAATAAACACGAATAGGCAAATTTTGTTCTTGGCCCATAACTTTTAAGCGATCACGCAACATACGCGAAATATCTAATGTCATTTCTTTTTCCTTAACTCCACTAGGACTCACGGCGTGATTTCCATCAGACCCTCCAACCTTAATATTATCTACACCTCCATGCCCTGGATCAATCACCACAACCGCAGGAACAATAAAGTTAGCCGCCTCCTGCGGAACAGGAATCCCTTCCACCTGCACTTTCACTTGAGCCTTATTAAAGGCAATTGGAGGCAAGTTAGTTCTAACCGCGGTCAATCCGTTATCATCAATGAATGTTTCTGCTGCGGTTTGAGAAATGCGTTGAAATCCTGATGCGCCCAAATCTTTAGAGCTTTCAAAATAATCTTTATGATTCGGACTCTCTTTCAAATCGCCTTGAAGAATAGGTTGAGCGCCTCCATCCACCTCAACCAAAGGAAATGGCTGAATGGTCCACGTCACTTTTTTCCCTGCCAAACTTTTATCAAACTGCATTTGCATTTCGCGATGCGCGACTCGATCATGTGCAGGATTCTCTTCCGTCATTAAATTATTAAAAGGAGGTTGTTGAGGCTGGGTAGAAACCAATTTCCCATTTTCATCTGGAACTGCGGGTGAGACTTGATACAGCTTGGCCGTAGGAATACAAACTACTGCTGACTCTATTTTTTGTTCACCATTTTTATTTTCGACTATAATGGTTTCCCCCAACGCTACTTCATGTTTTAAAACGGGATTAAAGATTTCAAAAAAATCAGGTGAATCAAAAATGCCTTTTTCCTTTGGATTAATCAAAAGTTGAGGTTTTGAAACAAATCTTCCTGGACTCGTTTCATAAAGAATAATCCCTTCTAAAGCTCGATCTTTTCCATCAGGACTCACAGCAAAAAGCGTTAGCGGCACTGATTTTTTACCTGCTTGCGATGCATCATCGAGTTGAATATAAAATTCTTCCTGTAATTTTTTAATGTCTTGAAGATCGGAGTTCTCTAAACTTTCTCTTCTTAACGTGGTAACGGGTCGTTTATTTTCATCCAGAAAAGTTATGCGAGGCTTTGTTTTATTTTTAGTGCTGGCCACCATTTCATCGACAACGGATTGCGCACGAACGGGTTCACCTTGATCCAATACCATCTCCTTTAAACGATCAGCATCTTTCCCGTCAGTTGCATTTCCCATAATTTTTCCCTTTTAAAATAAAATTTATAATGAATGACCTATTTAATGATGGCGATCCCTTTTAACTCCTGTCAAGCTTATGCCCTGTGGCTATCCAAACAAGTAAAACCTGTCTCACTGTTAGTGAGCTCACACGTCAAATCCGTGATTTGCTGGAAGATCGATTGGGTTCCGTTTGGGTAAAAGGCGAAATTTCCAATTTTCGCAGGCAAAATTCCGGTCACTGTTATTTTACTTTAAAAGATGTTTCGGCTCAATTATCCGCAGTTCTTTTCAAAGGCATTGTAAGCACCATTCCTTTTGAACCCAAGGATGGACAACAAGTTGCTCTCTTTGGTGAAATTACCGTTTACGAACTTCAAGGCAAATATCAAATAATCGTTCGTCAAATGATGCCACAAGGCCTTGGCGATTTACAGCAACGCTTTGAAGCGCTTAAAAAGAAGCTTTTGGCTGAAGGCTTATTCAGTGCTGAAAGAAAAAAACTTCTACCACGCTACCCAAGTCGAGTCGCTATTATCACTTCGCCTACTGGAGCCGCGATCCAAGACATGCTCAATATTTTGAAACGACGTGCACCACAGCTTCAGCTCTTTTTATATCCCGTGCGAGTTCAGGGTAATGAATCAGCTCAAGAAATTAGCCAAGCACTTCAACAACTCAGCCGTTGGCATCAAAAAAAGACCCTTTCTTTAGACGCTATCATTCTCGCTCGAGGTGGCGGAAGTTTGGAAGATCTTTGGTCATTTAATGAAGAAATTGTCGCTCGCGCCATCGCAGCCTGCCCAATTCCAACCATTTCAGGCGTGGGCCATGAAGTTGATTTTACCATTGCTGACTTGGTAGCTGACCTTCGCGCCCCTACTCCCAGCGCGGCTGCGGAACTTTTAATTCAAGATCGTCAGGAAATTTTAAAATCCATCACCAAACATCATTTTGTTTTGCAGCGCGCTCTCCAACATCAACTCACCCAACTTCGACTTCATCTCAATCGCTGTGCAAAAAGCACAGTCTTTCGCGATCCCGTTCGCATTATTGCTCTTTTTCAGCAGCGAATAGACGATCTCGCTGAAAAACTTTCTCAAGCCCCTCGCTTAGCTGCTCAACAAAAACGTTATGAACTTCAAACACAAATTTCGGTATTAGAACAATATAGCCCAACTCGCTTAATCCCCATTTTCTTCTCACAACTCAAAGCATTGGCCGCCAAACTCGAACTTCTCAATCCCTTACACACACTGGAACGAGGGTTTGCCTTAATCAAAACTCCGGAAGGAAAACTGGTTCGCTCTTCGCGCCAACTTACTCCAGAAGACTCTTTTCAAGTTCAAATGCGCGATGGCACAATTGATGCTAAAGTAAAATAACCTAAATTCATTCCTCACTCTCATTATGGCCAACAACAAAAAACAAACTAAAGAAAATAAGGAAAAAGAACCGGCTACTTTCGAAGTCGCCATGGAACGATTAGAAAAGATCGTTGAAGAAATGGAAAATGCCGAACTACCTTTAGAAGATATCCTGCAACGGTATGAAGAAGGCACCCATTTAAAAAAATTTTGCGAAGAAAAATTAAAAGAAGCTGAAAAACGCGTTCAACAAATTCAACCCGACACTCAAGACAATCCGGTCGTCACAGAAACAATCACCGAAAAAACAACCCTTATCGAAAGCTTAAGTGTGGAAGAAGAAAAAGACGAAGACCTACTTTTATAAAACTGTTTCCTCTATCTTTTTTACACTCTTTCGTTCCACCAATTGCACTGGTAAAAGTCTCGGTTCCACTGCCATTCCTTGAATCATTTGCAGCAACATGCCAAAACTTAAATGCCCCAATTCTTTTTGCCCTTGATAAATCGTAGTCAGAGGCACTCGATAATATTTTGCTAAGCGCACATCGCCAAATCCTACGACTGAAACTTCTTCTGGAATTTTAATGCCTTGCGACAAAAGAATTTCACAAGCTCCAACCGCCACATAATCGTTTACCGCAAAAATCGAACTAAAAGAAACTTTTTCACTTAAAACCTGCATCATGGCTTTACGCCCTTCCTCAATATCGGAACCGGCTCGAAACACCAAGGAATCTCGATAACCCACTTTCGATTTTTCCAAAGCCTTGCGATATCCCATTAACCGCTCTTCTGTTGAAGAAGCACCCAATGGACCTGCCAAATGCAAAATATCACGATGTCCTTGGGATATTAGATATTCCGTCGCGATCGAGGCCCCCAAACGATCTTGCGCCACAACAAAACCGGTGCGTGGAAATTGCGTGGCATTAGCGGGAAAACGATCCAAAAAAACTACGGGGATATTACGTTGCGTCACCATTTCTAAAAATTCCAATCTTCCGCCCATGCGCAAAGCCGGCGCCAACAAAATACCCTCCACTTGGCGTTCTAACAAAATTCTCAATTCTTTTAATTCCAACGCCAAATTGTCATCGGTCTGGCAAATAAAAATTTGATAACCCACTTCCGAAGCGCTCTTTAAAATCCCAGATAAAATTTGCGAAAAAAACCCTTGATCCAATCGCGGCAACACCACGCCAATGGTGTTAGATTTTCGATTTCTTAGCCCTCGCGCATTACCATTTGGCACATAACCCAACTGTTCCGCAATTTTTCGAATCCTTTCCTTTGTGCCAACACTAATATCGGAAGCATCACGCAGCGCCTTAGAAACAGCCATCACAGAAACCCCTGCTTCAGCTGCCACACTTTTTAAGTTAGTCATAATCAACAAACAAATTAAAGTTTTAACTCAGCTTGTGCCAGAACTTCAATAAATGCCTGTTCATCTGGAGCCATCAATAGCGCCTGACGAATCGTTTCCTGTTTTAATAACCTCGCAATCGTTCCCACTAATCTCAAATAATCTGTGGCCATGCGTTTGGGTGTGCCCACCAAAAAAATGAGTCGAACCGTTTGATTCGAATTCTCAAATAAAACCCCTTCTCGACTTCGACCCACCGCTAACACCATATCCGAAACATGATCCGTGCGTGCATGCGGGAGCGCCGTGTCAGCGCCTAAACATGTGGTTTCAATTCGTTCTCGCGTCAGCAAATCCTGATAAAATTTTTCGAAATCTTTGATCCGTTTATCCGCTCTTAAAAGTTCTGCCACTTCACGAATCGCAGCTGTGCGTTTCGTTTCTGTAACACTCAACTTAATCAAGGATGGCTGAAGCAAAGTTTGAAGTCGCATGACAATGCCTTTACTAGCAAAAAACCGTGGCGACGTCTTCTGAAAATTTACTTACTAACAACTAAGTTACATTCGAACCGCGCCAATCCAATTTGCGTCTTAACACATCAAAAAAACGATAACCACGTGGCATCACCAACTGCAATTTTTCTTTAGCTAAACTAATTTCCGCCTCACAAGAAGAAGTCAAAATCGTTTCTCGATGACCATCCAAAGTTAAACGAAGCGAATCACCACGTTCCGGTTTTACACAAACAACGGATTGATTAGAAAAAATAACTGGTCGATTAGTTAAAGTATGTGGACAAATTGGCGTCAAAATTAAAACTGGCGCATTCGGAGTCACCACAGCACCATTAGCAGAAAGTGAATAGGCCGTGCTACCGGTTGGCGTTGCAATAATAATGCCATCTGCAAAATAATTCGTCACCAAATCCGACCCAATGCGCACACTCAAATGCGCCAATAGCGAACCTTGCTTACGAGCAAAAAGCGCTTCATTCAAAGCTAAGCCAATTTTTTTTCGACGTTGCTTCCCACATTTCACCCATACTTCCAACAATGTTCGCTCATCCAAAAGCCAGTCGCCGCTTAAAAAATCTTTAACTCCTTGTTCCGTGCGTGAACGAGGTGTCGAAGTCAAAAATCCTAAGCTTCCTAAATTAATTCCCAAAACTGGACACTGCTGCTTCGCGACCAATCCCACCAGTGAAAGTAATGTTCCATCTCCGCCCGCAACAATTAACCCTTTCACCTTGCGAACCAAATGCGACAACGGTAATCCTTGTTTTCCTAGAAACGCAGCAGTTTCTTTTTCTAAAAAAATTTCACAACCCCTATTCCGCGCCACATTCTGAATCTCCCGCCCCACTTCACGAGCTTCAGGCCGTTTGATATTCAAAACCAACCCTACTTTATTAATAATCGCGCGCATAATAAAAATTCCTGATTTCCTTCTTTACCCAAAATTGGCGAAGGCACCACTCCTAAAATTTCAAAATTAGTCTCCGCACTGAGCCAATTCGAAATTCTTTTTACAGCTTGTTGACGCAACGATTCCTCACGCACCACGCCACCTTTTCCCACCTCGTCAGCTTTTAATTCAAACTGCGGTTTAATCAAAGCAATCACCAAACCTTCCGGCTTCAATTGTTCGGCAATTCGCGGCCACAATAAAGTCTGAGAAATAAAAGAAACATCCATTACGGCCATGTCAAAAAGATCACCCAATTCACCCGGCGCTAAATGCCTGGCATTTTTTCCCTCCACCACCTTGACTCGCGCATCCTGACGCAATTTCCAATGTAGTTGACCTTGACCCACGTCCAACGCTACAACCTCAGCAGCGCCGTGTTGCAATAAACAATCAGTAAATCCACCCGTAGAAGCGCCAATATCCAAAACTCGCTTTGCCAACACGGGAACAGAAAAATGTTTTAGCGCATGTTCCAGTTTTAAGCCGCCACGACTCACATAGCGTTCGGGAGTTTTAACAATAATCTCTACTTGTGCATCAAATGTTTCACTCGCTTTAAAAACTTTTTTTTGATTTACCATTACCTCACCCGCCATGACCAACGCCTTCGCCTTCTCCCGAGATTCTACCAAACCTCGCTCAACCAAAAGAATATCAATGCGTTGTTTGCTCATGACGAATACAGGACAACCGTCTTGGTTGTCTTTCTCTAAACAAGCGAGACGCTTCTACATTAAGCCACTGCTGCAGGTACACCAGTAATCTGACGTTGCTTCGCTAGCCGACCCAAAATTTTTTCAATTGCGGCTTGCACCGTTACACCATTTTTTTCTCGTAAAACATCGAGTCTGCCGTGTTCGATAAATTCATCCGGCCATCCAATCCGCACGACTGGTGTTTTAATGCCACGATCGGACAATTCTTCAATCACCGCGCTACCAAAACCGGCTTTCAAAACATGATCTTCCAATGTGCAAATCACTTCAACACTGCGAGCAAAAAATTCTAAAGTGCCCGTGTCCAAAGGCTTGATAAATCGCGGATTGACCACTGCGCAAGAAATACCTTGTTTTTCTAATTCGTCAGCCACTTTTAAGCCCATTGCTAACATATTGCCCAACCCCAAAATAGCAACCTGTTTACCATGACGAATGACTTCGGCTTTTCCAATCTCGAGCAACTTCGGCTGCGCTTTTATGGCAACTCCTTGTCCCGCACCACGAGGATAACGAATCGCACTCGGTCCTTCATGATGCATTGCGGTAAAAAGCATATCGGCAAATTCGTCTTCATCCTTGGGCTGCATGTGGATGAGATTAGGCACACCTCTTAAATAGGCGATGTCGAACAAACCATGATGAGTGGGTCCATCATCTGGAGATAAACCGCCGCGATCCATACAAAAAACAACAGGCAAATTTTGCAAGCAAACATCATGCACAATCTGATCGTAAGCCCTTTGCAAAAAGGTAGAATAAATCGCACAGAAAGGTTTGAAGCCTTGGGTCGCCAAACCTGCCGCAAATAAAACAGCATGCTCTTCAGCAATACCCACATCAAAATATTTATCAGGATGTTTCGGCTGAAATCGATCTAACCCTGTGCCATTGGGCATAGCGCCAGTAATAGCCACCACTTTTTGATTCATGTCGGCTAATTTTACCAGAGTGTCGGCAAAAACTTCAGAGTAGGTAGGCACGGCAGCAGTCGATTGAAGTTCACCCGTATCAGGATGATAAGCGTTCGGCCCTACACCATGAAACTTTTTCTGTTTCGACATGGCCAGTTCAAAACCCTTGCCTTTTTTCGTAATCGCGTGAAGCAGCACGGGATGATTTTGTTCCTTTAAAAATTCAAATGTCTTAATGAGCGTTGGCAGATCGTGCCCATCCAAAGGACCATAATAAGTGAAACCAAACTCTTCAAAAAGCGTGCTGGGCAATGCTAAACCTTTTAATCCTTCTTCAACTTTATGAGCAAATTTTAAAGCTCGTTGGCCACCGATTTTTTCTAAAAATTTCTCTGCTCTTTCATGCACATGAGCATAAGTGGGATTGGTTACAATTTTATTAAAATAGTTCGCAATCGCACCCACATTTTTATCAATCGACCATTCGTTATCATTCAAAATCACCACCAGCCGTTTGGTGGAATCCTTCACATTATTCATCGCTTCAAATGTGATGCCACAAGTAAAAGCCGCATCGCCACAAAGCGCGGTAATATTTTCATTGCCCCCCCGCTTATCTCGTCCCACTGCCATTCCCAAAGCTGCTGACAAAGCTGTGCCCGCATGACCCGCGCCGTAATGATCGTGCTCACTTTCGGTTCGCAACATAAAACCGTTCAACCCCTGATATTGGCGCATCGTGCCAATTTGAGACGCGCGACCCGTTAACATTTTATGCACATAACACTGGTGACTGACGTCCATGAGAAGTCGATCTTCTGGCGAATTAAAAACGTAATGCCAAGCGATGGTTAACTCCACAACACCCAGGTTCGGCCCTAAATGACCGCCTGTTTTGGCTAAAGTGGTAATTAACTCGTCACGAATTTCCTGAGCGAGTGTCTCCAACTGATCTATCTTTAACTTTTTAAGATCTGCGGGAGAATGAATCATATCCAAGTATCCTGCCATAACCTAAACAGTATCGGATAACTTAAAAAGAAAGCAAGACTGGTTTTTAAGTTTGAAAAACTTCAATAACTTCATATTTTAGCCGCTTATTGTTAATTAAAACTTAACCAAAGGAAATTTATGGCACTGGCAATTGGACAAAAAGCACCGGATTTTACCCTGAAAACCAAACGCGGCGAAGCGATCGAAGACGTGCAACTCAGCAATAATTTTGGAAAACGTAACACTGTTTTACTCTTTTTTCCCCTTGCCTTCACCGGCGTCTGCACTCAAGAAATGTGCGATATTTCCTCCGGCCTCAAAGCTTACGAGTCCCTTAATGCTGATGTCATCGGCGTGAGTGTTGACAGCCCCTTTGCGCAAGAAGCCTGGGCGCAAAAAGAAAAAATTTCTATTAAACTCGCCAGCGATTTAAACAAAGCTACCACTCAAGCTTACGATGTCGTTTTCCCCAATTTAGCTGGCATTGGCGATACGGCTGCTCGCGCAGCATTTGTGATTGATAAGACAGGCACTATTCAATACAGCGAACAAACTCCAACCCCTAAAGATTTGCCTGATTTTGGAAAGGTAAGAGCTGCTTTGGAAAAATTGAAATAAATTCAAGCTTCAACTTATCTTTTCCATAAAATGCCGGATATCCAGGGCTAGTTGCGATTCGTAGAAATAATCTTTTCCTTTCCAATGAAACTTCAATCGGCTGGCATGCAAAGCATGACGTTTAAATAAAAGTTTTTGGGCCATTTTATCTGTCCAACCATTTTTGATAAATTCCAGATAAAGTTTTTCGTCAGGGCCATAAATTTTATCTCCCACAACGGGATGTCCTAAAGAAGAAAGATGCACGCGAATTTGGTGCAACCGTCCCGTGTGCAAGCGAATGCGCAACCAGGTAAACCCTTTAAATCGTTTTATTGTCCAGTATTCGGTTCGGGACGGGTAACCACTTTCAATCACGGCTTGTTTGAGATAAATTTCTGATGGTTGATGTTTTCCCTGCCGATCCAAAGGAAGATCAATAAAGTCATGATCTTTCAGGCAATGCCCCCAAACCACTGCCTGATATTCTTTGCCAATTGCACGTTGTGCGGTCATCTTTCCCAAAAGTGAAGCAGCTTCTGCATTTCGGCTTACTAATAATAATCCGCTCGTTTCACGATCCAGACGATTGATCAAAGCCAAAGTATTTTTAGGATAACGCTTCTTTAATTCGTCAATTACAGTCCACTCCCCAGTTAATTTCGTGGGGTGCACCAGCCAATGCGCCGGCTTTTCCACCACCAAAAAATCCGACTCTTCCGCAATAACTTTAACCGTTTGGGGCAACATTACTCTTTTTTCTTTTTTCTTTCTGTGAATTTTTTTGTAAAAGTTTACAAAAATAAAACCTAATGACAACCCCACAGCCTAAATTAATTATTCAAATTCCCTGTCTCAACGAAGAAGAAACTCTGCCTATTACCGTTAGCGACTTACCTCAAAACATTTCTGGCATTAGTAAAATCGAGCGTCTTGTCATTGATGATGGCTCGACCGATCGTACTGTGGAGGTGGCGCGCGCAAATCACGTAGAGCATATTTTATCATTAGGACGACGCTGCGGACTAGCTAAGGCATTTATGTCTGGAATTACTCGCGCTTTGGAGCTCGGCGCGGATATTATTGTTAATACCGATGCAGACAATCAATATGTCGGCGCCGATATCGCAAAGTTAGTAGAGCCGATTCTCAAAGGCGAAGCCGATGTCGTGATTGGCGCACGGCCCATCTCAAAAATCAGTCATTTTTCGCCTTTGAAAAAAATCCTGCAAAAGCTGGGCAGCGCTGTGCTTCGACAAATTTCGCAAACCACAGTCGTCGACGCCCCAAGCGGTTTTCGCGCTTACTCGCGAGAAGCCGCTCTACGGATGAGCGTTTTTTCGCGTTTTACTTATACGATGGAGACTCTTATTCAAGCGGGCCGACAAGGATTACGTGTCGTGAGCGTACCTATTCGCGTCAATGGCAAACTTCGCGAATCGCGACTTTTCAAAGGCATGGGACGTTATATCGCCCGCTCTATGACAACGATGATTCGCATTTACGTGCTCTACGCGCCCTTGCGATTTTTTCTCTGGCTGGGCACACCGCTTTTTTTAGCAGGCATGCTTTTCATGGTGCGATGGTTGATTTTCTTTTTAGAAGGCAGCGAACGCACGCGCATCCCATCCCTTATTTTAGCTGCCGTTTTAATTTTGATGGGTGTTCAACTACTCGCACTGGGTGTGATCGCTGACCTCATCGCAAAAAATCGAATGCTGTCCGAAGAATTAGTTTATCGCGCGCGAAAAAGCGCGTTAAATCTCTAAGATTTCTTTAATAATTTATTTCGGCCCCACCAATTTCGTTTTCTTAGGCAAAGTCGTAATAGGCGTAGGAGAAGCGCTAATATTATCCTCGCTCACATAACCTACATTACGCTTTTTATCGATCATCACAATATCCATCTTAGCATCTTGATTCATGTCCAACATCAACACCGGCTTTTGTCCTTTAGCCACGCTTCCTAACTCTATGGAATCTCCTAAATTTAAACCGGTAATAATTTGTTGAGAAAGCTTTCTACCTTTAATGGTAATGACTTTTCCTTTTTGCCAGGAAAACAGTTTCCCCTTCAACTTTCCACTTATGGGCTGAAATTCTGTAGCAAAACTTTTGCCTAAATTTTCAGCCAGGAAAAGATTCTTCCCTTTTTTTAACACCAAATCCAGCTTATCATCTCTGACTCCAGTTAAAGCACCCGCTCCCACGTAACGATGTTTTTTAGGCAAAACAAAATTGATTTCTCCAATCACTGTGGGTGTCACGGGCGAACCTTGATTGTCCAATTGGTAAAGTTTTAACTGTGTTTTACTCGATTTCACTAGAATATCACTCACCCCGCCATCATCAAAATCCAAACTGCTCAAGAGTTTGGTCTTTTTAGCTAAGCGATTTCCCGTAGGCACGATTTTCGTGGGCAAAGAAACATCGATATCTCCCTCGGGCTTAATCGAATCTCCTTCTCTTAACAAGGGCAACACTTTTAAACTCTTTCGAGGTCCTTGAATCAGTAAATCCGGTGCAAAATTAGCCGTGAAATCGCCTTGAGGACTATAGTCCCGACCGTAAATAATATAGCTTTGGCCCGCATTCATAAGCCCATTAGGATCGGCTGAAGAAGCTCCTACAATAAAGTCATCTACCCCATCGCCATTGACATCGCCAATGCCGCTCACACCTGAACCGGCAAAATCTGCAGGAAGATTGCCATTTAAAGTAAACCCATTACTTGCATTCAAAGCGCTTAATTCTACGCTCGCCTCAAATCCGGCACGATTTGCAAAAACTATATAAGCTTGGCCGGCATTCGTTTTTCCATTAAAGTCGGCAAAGGCAGCGCCTACCAATAAATCCCCTAAACCGTCACCATTAATATCGCCAGCATTAGCAACTGACCCTCCTGAGCGATCCAAGACATTAATTCCGTTCAATACAAAGCCTTTACTGTTATTGAAAGCGCTCAGTTCCATGCTCGCTTCAAAACCAGTCGTTTTGCCCAAAATCACATAACTTTTTCCCGCCTCTGATTTGCCATTAGGATCAGCGCCACGCGCGCCAATAATGACGTCACCCATTCCATCCCCATTGACATCGCCCGCGCCACTAACCGAGATACCGGTGTAGTCACCGGCATTGGCTCCATTTATTTTAAAACCGTTATTCCCATTTAAACTATTTAATGAAAAAGTTGGTTCAAAAGGCGTTGTCTTTCCAAAAATCACATAACACTGTCCCGCATCAATTTTGCTATTGGGATCAGCGCCACGAGCACCAATAATCAAATCATTAATTCCATCGCCATTTATATCCCCAGCACCATCCAAAGAACTCCCAGAAAAATCGTTAGGATTAATACCGTTAATAATAAAACCATTATTCCCATTTAAGCTATTTAACGCAATGACAGGAGAAAACCCATCTTGACTTCCAAAAATGATATAACTTTTGCCAGCAAATCCCCCTGCACTTCCAGCGCCTACCGCAAAATCCTCAATTCCATCACCGTTCAAATCGCCTATGCCGCTCACTTTACTGCCGGAACGATCATTGATGCTCGTTCCATTTAATACAAAACCGTTACTTCCATCTAAGCTAGTCAGCTCAATAGCAGACTCAAATTCTGTTGTCCTTCCAAAGATTACATAGCTTTTTCCTGCTGAGCTTACCCCGTTAGGATCCGCGTTAAAAGCACCTATCACTAAATCGTCTAAACCATCACCATTTATATCGCCAATGCCGCTAGCCGAAAAACCTAAATTATCTCCTGCGCTCGCCCCATTAATTATGAACCCATTGGAGCCGTCTAATTGACCCCCTTCTACCTGTGATCCCAAACCTCCCTTTTTACCGAAAATAACATAACACTGCCCCGCGTTGCTTTTACCATTCGGATCTGCATAAGGAGCATCAATAATAAAATCCTCAATACCATCTCCATTCACATCGCCAATGCCGCTAACTGAAGCTCCTAATTGATCTCCAGCAAAATTGCCATTAATTAAAGTGCCAAACGCTTCATTAGGAAAATTAGAAAAACTAATAGTTGACGGGAAAGGCTCTGCCTTAATAAGGTCAGGAATAGGAAGCAATACACTTAGAGTCAATAAGTTATGTAAATTATTTTTTCTTTTTATTAAACGGTGGAAATGATTCATCTTATTATAATGTAAACTAATGCTCACTATTTAACAATAGTCAAAATTTTTCTCAATAAAAAGCGTCTAAATGTTATGAACTTAAAAACGTTATCTCTCGGAATTGGCATTGTTCTCTTTTTTAATAAGCTTATTATTATGACAACTATGGCAACACCTCCCCAAGTCACTGTTCGTTTACTGGATGAACAAGGCCAACTTACCGCTCCTCAACAAGTCGATAAAGTCATCAAAACCGACGCAGAATGGCAAAAACAACTCACTTCAGAACAATACGAAATCGCTCGCGGCAAGGGCACCGAACGTCCTTTCTGCGGCCTTTTCAATGACCATAAAGAAGATGGCGTTTATTCCTGCGTTTGCTGCCAACTACCGCTATTTCGTTCCGACACCAAATTTCATTCCGGCACTGGATGGCCAAGTTTCTTCGCTCCTATTGCCAAAGAAAATGTCATCACTCAAACCGACCTAAGCCACGGTATGAAACGAGTCGAAATTCTTTGTGCGCGATGCGACGCCCATTTAGGTCACGTGTTTGATGATGGACCTAAACCTACTGGCCTTCGCTACTGTTTAAACTCTGCTTCACTAATTTTTACTCCACTCAAAAAAACAGCACAAACTAAAACCGAAAAAGCGGTCTTTGCCGCAGGCTGCTTTTGGGGTGTTGAAGCCACCTTCCGACAAATTAAAGGCGTCATCTCTACTTCAGTCGGCTATACCGGAGGCAAAACAAAAAATCCCACTTACGAACAAGTTTGCACCGATAAAACCGGTCATGCGGAAGCTGTAGAAATTATTTATGACCCAACAAAAGTTTCTTACGAAACCCTCCTAGACGTTTTCTGGAAAAATCATGATCCGACCACACTTAACCGACAAGGTCCGGACGTGGGCACGCAATACCGTTCCGCTATTTTTTATCAAAATGAAACTCAAAAAGCTGCCGCGATCTCTTCCAAAGAAAAAATCGCTAAAAACTATAACAAACCTATCACCACGGAAATTCTTCCCGCTGCCGAATTTTATCGCGCTGAAGACTACCACCAACAATATCTCGAAAAACGAGGTTTATCTCATTGTCATTTGTAAAATTAATTAAATCAACTTCTAAGGCCGAGATCAAAAAAGAGAAGCTAACTATTCTCCAACAATACGCCTCATGTCATCCTCGGGCTTAACCCCGGGGATCCACGCGCTACTCTACACCAGTTTTACTGATTCCAAACAATCAAGTGATTAGCTCTTCGATATATTGATAAATGATCTTGCACCACGATATAAGTGCATGATCAATAGCCCTGCACATCTTATCCCCTAGCCATCTTTAACCCGTTTTTCTTTCCCAGATTGCTTTTATGCTAAAATTATTATAAAAACCTTTCATGGGCCTCTTCCAAGAATTCAAAACCTTCATCAATCGTGGCAATGTGATCGACTTAGCCGTCGGCGTGGTAATTGGAACGGCTTTTGGGAAAATTGTTTCCTCACTTGTTGCGGATGTCATCATGCCTCCCATCGGCCTCGTCATGAGCGATGTCAATTTTACCAATCTTAAATTACCCATTGGTGGGAAACCCGATGCGCCTGTCACAATTAATTATGGAAATTTCATTCAAACTACTATTGATTTTCTCGTTATCGCTTTTTCCGTTTTTATTTTTGTTCGATTCATTAACCGATTTTATCGTCGTCAGGAACAAGCCGCACCGCCGCCAGCTCCTTCTCGCGAGGAAATTTTGCTAACTGAAATTCGCGATCTTCTTAAAGATAAATAAGTGGCAAGCGAGTGTCCTCCGCTATTATTCAAATCAAAAAACTATGCGTTGAAAGAGATCGCAAAATTTTACGCAACATCAACTGGACTATTCATCAAGATCAGCAATGGGTGATTTTAGGCGCAAACGGCTCGGGCAAAACTTCGCTTCTTAATACTATCACCGGTTACCTCGTTCCCACCTCAGGCGCGATTCAAGTCTTCGATAACGAATATGGCCAAACCAATTGGCAAGATATTCGAAAAAAAATCGGCCTCGTTAGCGCCTCACTCGCTCAACGAATCCAGCCCGACGAAACTGCACTTTTTGTCGTGGCCAGCGGCAAAAAAGCGATTATTAACCTTTGGAAATCTCCTTCTCGCAAAGAACTTAACCATGCCAGAAAAATTCTTCGTCAAATTCAATGCGCCCACCTAGAACAATGCGCTTGGAACATTTTATCTCAAGGCGAAAGGCAACGCGTCCTGATTGGTCGCGCGCTCATGGCAAATTTTGCTATCCTTTTTTTAGATGAACCCTGCGCAGGGCTCGACCCTGTAGCGCGCGAAAATTTCCTAAAATTTATTGAAAAATTATTGCACAAACGCCAGGCGCCATATCTGGTTTTTATCACCCACCACATCGAAGAAATTACGAAGCATTTCACCCATGTTCTTTTGCTAAAAAATGGGAGCGTATTAAATCAAGGCAAAAAACAAAGCATGCTGACTTCAAAAAATTTATCTTCCTGCTTTAATAAAAAATTAAATGTCATTCATAAAAATGGACACTATCAAATAAGATTGTAGAACAGCCTTCTCGGTTGTTAAATTGCCCAAAGTTTATGCAGTTAAATAAAAATTTAGAAAATCAAATCAATCCTCAACTTCGCTCCCTGGAAGTTTACGAAATCGGCAAACCGATTGATGAAACTGCGCGTGAACTAGGGCTTGATCCCAAAACTATCGTCAAACTGGCCTCCAACGAAAATCCGCTTGGTCCTTCTCCCAAAGCCGTTGCTGCCATGCGTGAAGCCGTAGCGGAAAGCCATCTCTATCCCGACGGCCATTCTTATCATTTGACCCAAGCCCTTTCACAAAAATTTAATGTGCCAATGAATTGCATTACATTGGGCAACGGTTCCAACGAAATTATTGAACTTCTTGGCCACGCTTTTCTCAATCACGATTCTGAAGTTGTTATTTCGCGACACGCTTTTTTAGTTTATAAATTAATGGCACAACTTTTCGGCGCCAAATGCATCGAAGTGCCGGATCAAAATTTTCAACATGATCTGATCGCCATGCGAAAAGCCATCACTCCCAAAACTAAATTAGTGATCGTAGCCAACCCAAACAACCCCACCGGCACCTGGGTGGATGCACAAGCCATTGATGATTTTGTCCACCAACTCCCCCCTCATGTTATCGCGGTTTTTGATGAAGCTTATTACGAATTCATGACCCATCCGCCCGATTGCTTGCGCTACGTGCGTGAAGGAAAAAATGTAGTTGTCATGCGCACTTTTTCAAAAAGCCAGGGTCTGGCTGGTTTACGAATTGGCTACGGATTTACACCGAATTTCATCAACTCATGGCTGCAACGTTCACGCCAACCTTTCAACGTCAATGCGATCGCCCAAGCCGGCGCCTCGGCTTCGCTGCTAGACGAAGAACACCAACAAGCTACACGCAAAATCGTAGATGAAGGTCGAAAATTTTTGGAAAATGCTTTTCAACAACTCAAACTTTCTTTCGTTCCCGCCTGCGCTAATTTTATTCTCGTGAAAGTGGGTCAAGGCAAGGAATGTTTTAAAAAATTATTGGCGCAAGGCGTGATCGTGCGAGCCATGGATGCCTACCAATTACCCGATTACATTCGTGTTTCAATTGGAACACCGGACCAAAACCAACGTTTCGTAAGTGCTTTGAAAAAAATATCGGCTCCTTAACTATGCAATTCAATAAAGTGGCGATTTTAGGCGCGGGCCTCTTAGGCAGTTCCTTGGCCTTAGCGATGAAACGACATCGACTCGCCAAAAATATTATGCTTTGGACACGACGCTCCGAAATTATCGCGCAACTTCACTCCCAACATATTGGCAACTCTGCCACTACCGACATTCAAGAAGCTGTCACCGAAGCGCAGCTGGTTATTTTTTCTACTCCCATTGGCGTCATGCCAACTCTTGCTAAAACTAGTCTTCCTTATCTAACTCCAGACACTTTGGTTACTGATGTCGGCAGCGTCAAAACGACCGTCGTAGAAGCTCTGGAAAAAATTTTCGATTCGCACGCGCTTTTCATCGGCAGTCATCCCATGGCTGGATCAGATAAAACCGGTTTCGAACATGCTACAGAAATTTTATTTGATAACGCCGCTTGCTTTGTCACTCCCACCCAAAACACTTCACCTGCTGCTCAGCAAAAAATAACCGAGCTTTGGACAACGCTCGGTTGTCGCATCAAAATATTACCTCCCGATCATCATGATCAACTGGTTGCTGCGATCAGTCATCTGCCTCATCTTGTCGCTTCCTTACTCGTCAACACCGTTACCTCACACCATACCGCAGATGCTCTCCAATGGGTTGGAGGCGGTTTTCGTGATGGCACGCGCGTTGCTTTAGGCTCGCCACCTATGTGGAATGAAATTCTTAACCAAAATCGTAATGCCGTTTTAAAAGCGATTCAGGATTTTCGCCACCACCTGGATCAAACAGAAAATTTACTTCAACAAAATCAATCTATCGAGAAATCGCTCGAAGAGGCTGCTAAAGCGAGAAAACAAATAATGAGAAAATAAGTTGGCATCCGATTTAGTTGCTCTACAACTCAAAAACGTGATGTCTGAGATTCGTGTCCAAAAGTTAAAAAAATTAGAAACTCGTCTCAAAGTGCCCGGAGACAAAAGTATGTCGCACCGCGCAATATTGCTTGCAGGGTTAGCCGAAGGCACCAGTCGCATCAGCGGTTTTTTAACCAGTGAAGATTGCCTCTGCACCTTGCGCGCCATGCAAGCGTTGGGAACTCATATTGACTTTATTAATGAAAACACTTTTGATGTCACAGGTGTGGGTGGAGAATGTCAACCCGTGCTGGAAACTATTGATTGCGGCAACTCGGGAACGTTAATGCGTTTGATTTCGGGTGTTTTATCGGCACAACCTTTTCCCTCGCGATTATCTGGCGATGTTTCACTTAATAGCCGCCCTATGAAACGCATTATGGAACCACTTCGCGAAATGGGCGCGCAAATTGAAAGCGAAACTCATAACGATTGCGCTCCCTTGCTTTTACATGGCGCTCACTTGGAAGCGATCGCTTATCAATCACCCGTCGCTAGCGCCCAAGTTAAATCCTGTTTATTATTGGCCGGTCTTTTTGCTCAAGGCAACACCAGCGTTACAGAGCCCGCCTTATCGCGTGATCATACCGAACGCATGATGCGCTATTTTTATATTCCCCTTCGCAACCAAGACCTCACCGTAACCGTGCCCGGAGGCAGCCTGCCTCAAGCTCGAGATTTTATGGTTCCCGGAGATTTTTCCTCAGCAGCATTCTGGATGGCAGCCGCTGCGGCATTTCCCGGTTCCCAACTTTTTATCGAAGACATCGGTCTCAACCCCACTCGCACAGGATTAGTAAGCGTGCTGATGCGTATGGGTGCGCAAATCCGTGAATTTATTGAAACTGGCAAAGAGATGGAGCCCCATGGTAATTTGGAAATTCAAGGTCGCAATCTTCGTGGCACCTTGATTGAAGGAAAAGAAATTGCCAATGTGATTGATGAAATCCCCATTATCTCGGTGCTGGCTGCTTTGGCGGAAGGTGAAACCATTATCAAAGATGCCGCAGAATTGCGCGTCAAAGAAACCGATCGCATCGCTGCTATCACGCAAAATCTGCGCGCATTTGGGGCTGAAGTTGAAGAAACTAGCGATGGCATGATTATTCAAGGCGGACGCCCACTAAAAAGTGCAACCGTGGAAAGTTTCGGTGATCATCGTATCGCCATGGCTTTTGCGATTCTCGGACTTTTCTGCGAAGGCCAAACGCGTATTTTAAATACTGCTTGCATTGATACTTCTTATCCCCAATTTGAACAGCATTTGGCCCAGCTAGCAACATGAACTCCTTTCAACAAAATATTGTTATCGCGATTGATGGTCCTTCTGCCTCAGGCAAAAGCACCATTGCTCGCGAGCTAGCGCGTGCGTTGCCTGGTTTTATTTATGTCGACACTGGCGCCATGTATCGCGCGGTAACGTGGCGCATCTTACGCGAAAAAATTGATCCGCATAATTCCCAAACCGTTGAAACTTTTGTTAAACAAATGCCTTTTTTTTGTGAAATTCGAGGCAACACGATTGCGCTCAAATTCGAGGAGCCTGTGGATCCCTTCGTATTACGGCGACGCGAGGTTAACGAAAATGTCTCCACTATTTCTCTTATTCCCGCGGTGCGTCAACGGCTCGTCTACGAGCAACAACAATTGCGCGCCTTTGCGCCGTTAGTCATGGAAGGAAGAGATATCGGCTCTGTTGTTTTCCCTGATACACCTTATAAATTTTATTTGGATGCCAAATTAGAGGTGCGCGCCGAACGCAGAAAAGATCAGGGTGAAAATGATTCCATTTCTCAACGCGATGCCATTGATTCCAATCGCAAAATTTCTCCTCTCAAAATTGCGTCTGATGCGCATGTCGTAGACTCTTCCACCATGACCATTTCCGAAGTAGTATCTTACATTCTGGAGCAGCTCAGCCAACGCGGTCTGAACGTGGAAAATGCGAATCAACCATGAAGCGCGAGCTTTATCTTAATCACACTCACAAAACCACTTTCCTTTATTATCTCGGCTTCGTTTTGTCTTACCTCATTTTCCGTTTTTTGTTTCGTCGCAAAGTCTATGGCATCGAACATGTTCCTAAAGAAGGCGCCTTTTTGATCTGTGCCAATCATTTGAGTTATTTTGATCCTCCTTGCATTGGCTCATCACTTCCTTTTCATCATATCTTTTATCTTGCGCGAAAAACTCTTTTCAAATCACGGCTGATGGGATGGTTACTTCCCCGCATTCATGCAATTCCTGTAGATCAAGAAAAAGCAGATATTTTTGGTATTCGCACCACATTGCAAGTGCTCAAAGCCGGCGCACCCTTGCTGCTCTTTCCGGAAGGCGCACGAAGTTGGGATGGTCAACTACAAAAAGGAGAACCGGGTACTGGCATGATTGCCCTAAAATCCGGCGCGCCAATTCTACCAGTTAGAATTCGCGGCAGCTTTGAAGCCTGGCCACGCGGTTGTTCCAAAATCAAATTGCATCCCATCACAGTCACATTCGGTCCCGTGCTTCCTCCTTTCCAACCTCCCGCTCATCTTTCCACACAGGAAAGTTATCAATGGATTTCCGACCAAATTATGGAAGCCATTGCCAAATTATGAAAAAAAACGGCGGAGCTTATGCCCGAGCTGGCGTGAACTTAGAACAAGCCAGTCGCGATAAAGCAAAAGCGTTTACCACAGTACATCAATTTGCGGGTTTTTTTCGTGCCAACTTTCCTAAAATAAAAAACCCGATTTTGGTGGCAAGCACCGACGGGATAGGCTCGAAATTGATGCTCGCCTCGCAACCCAATCATCACTCCCAAATCGCAGCCGATTTAGTTTATCATTGCGTCAATGACATTTTAACATGTGGCGCGCAACCTCTCTTTTTCTTGGATCATATCAGCTTTAAAAAATGGGATAGCAAAATTTTCCACGCTCTCATTCACGGATTCAAAAAAGCTTGTTCGGAAACAGGTTGCTCTCTTATCGGTGGCGAAACAGCAGAATTACCGGAATTTTTTTCTAAAGAAAAAAATGTTAAATATGACTTGTCTGGAACAATCATTGGTGTGGTGGATGAAAAAGAGCGCATTGACGGGAAAAAAATAAAGCCTGGTGATGCGATTATCGGTCTCCCCTCCAATGGGCTTCACACCAACGGCTACACACTTGCACGAAAAATTTTACTTCACGACCTGCGATTAAAACTCACCGATCGCCTTCCCGGTTCCCGTGAAACTCTAGGCGCTTTATTAAGAAAGCCCCATCGCTGCTATTTAAAAGAGATCCAAATGCTTCAAAAAAAAGTGTTAATCAAAGGCATGGCTCATATCACCGGAGGCGGATTGATTGACAATCTGAATCGAATTTTACCACACAAAACCAAAGCGCTTATTAACAAATCATCGTGGCAGCCTTCTCCACTTTTTCGTTTCCTCAAGCAATCAGGAAAATTATCAGAGCCAGAAGCTTATGGCGTATTTAACATGGGCATTGGATTTGTTTTAATCGTTGACTCACAAGTCACTGATAAAATACTGAAATCAATAAAATGTTATTACCTTGGTAAAATCACAAATCTTCAATAAAAACCGACCCAACCTGTTTTAGCACTATTCTCAATGACTCCGAGACCAACCTGGGTTGAGTTTTCTATCTTAGCAAAAGCTTTACCCAATTTTCCACCACCGGCTTCTGTCGCCAAAACAGCGCCTTCTACTGCTGCGCCCAAAGCGGCTTCTTTTGTGTCATTAATATCTGTAGCAATTTGAGGGATCCAACCAAGAGTAACAGTGTTGACGGTTGCATCTATAGCGTGGATAGCTTTTTCTTCTACGTAACCATATCCATTGCTAATGGCAACGACTCCGTCTAACGCTAATTCAGCACCATCTTTAGCAGTTTCGATCATAGGATGAGGAGGTAATTCTGCAGGATTTCGTTGCTGAATGCCTGAAGCAGTAGTTATCGCCAATGAGGAAAGTGCTGTGGTTCTAAAGGTCGTTTGAAGCTCCCTAAAAGGAACCGATAGCTCTTCGGTTAATCTTTGTGTTTGTAACAAAGCAACCCTTAATTCATCAACCGCATCATCCGAAAAAATTATTGCTTCCTTCAGTTTTACTAAGGCATCTGCTGCATCCTCTCCACTTTCCACAGCTTTTTGATAAGTATTAAGCCTCTCTCTTACCGACTGGGCGCACTCTGCGACACGATCGAAGACCTCAGAAGCCCTTCTATAAGCGTCCTCAATTTCTTCAGAAATTCTTAATACTTTATCGATAACGTGATGTCTTTCTAAATAGGAAACGCTATAAATATGAGAAAAACTTCTGAAAATTTCAGCCATTTTAGAGGCATAAGTTTGGGCTTCTTTCAAGACATTACCATGCTTAAGTACGCTCGTCGCATCCAAAATATCATCAACCCTTCCTCCAATAACAGAAAGGGTATGAGGGTTGATTCTATCAACGTTATGAGAAAGATCGTCCAGCTGGCCAATAACCTTTTCGAAATCTTTTCTATCGAGTTTAGAGAGCTTCTTCATCGGCTCAATGACACGATCGAGAAAAACCCTGACAAATACAAAAGCATTCGCTCTTGCAACAAGATCAGCCGCAGGGCGTTCAGGTATTCTTCTTATTAATTTTCTAGTTTCCTCAGCAATTTCCCCAAGAATTTCCCTTACAGCTTTCGACATCTAACTCATTAACACAATAGCAATAAAATGTCAATTTTTATGTTTTATTAATAAAAAAAATTTTAAAATGTCTTGTATTTTATGCTCAACTTTAAATAGATTAATTCTGTTAACCAAATCATTGACAACACCCTCCTTCTAGCTTTTCATTACTTTTAAATTTTTTTTATAAAATTATGGCATCTCCCACTCTTCTTATTCGAGGCGCTAGCAGATTTGCAGCACGAATTGGTCGTTTGGAGGCCAGAGCAGCGCGAACCGGTCAACGAATGGAGGCGCTCGCTGATGAAGTGACCACTTCCGAACGCCGTTTAGCTAGTGCTTTGGGCGGGTCTGAAATAGTAACCGCTGCAGGTATACCTACAACAGTTGCTGAGTTGAGGGTAGCTCATGCTTTAACTAGTCGGAATCACCTTAACACTCTCAAACGTCATGTTAAAAATGTAGAAGAACTTGCAGCAGTGCAAGCTGATGAAGCAAAACATTTAGCGAGATTGGCTGAAAGTTCGCCTGCCGCTCAAAGAAATCCTGCTGCATTAGATCGCGCTAATCGCATTGCAGAAGAAGTCAAAGCTTTTGAAGATCGTAAAGACGCCATCGCTCGTTATAAAGAACTTCGAGATATCAGAGACGAACTCAAAAGAGAAGTAGCCGACAATCCTAGAGACTTTGTAAAACGCCGCCAGCTACAACAAATAACAGAACAAGCAACCAGCGCCCTCGATGAAGTTGAGCGAACAGTTAAAGCGTATAAAACAGCTAAAGCTAATGCTGACACCGCCATCGCCGAACGAATCGCTGCAGTGGAAGCACGCGCCCGACGCGCCCACCTTCAAGAATTAGGACGCACTCCTACAATTGACGATTTAGCGGAGGAGGCTGCAGTTAAAGCCGAACGACTCAACGAAGCTAACATGTCCCGTCTCGAAATATTAAGAGAGGCAGCCCAAGCGACTTCGCGTGCAGAGGAAGCAGCTTTGGCAGATGCTGCTGAAGTTATAACACAATTTCGTCGTGCTGCCGAAGCTGGGGATATTGAAGCGCGAAGACAAATCCGACGCATTACCGACATGAGCCAAAGAGTAGCTTTTGAAAAAGCAAAAGAAGCGGAAGCTCGGGTGATCTCAATCGATGAAATAAATCGTGAAGGATTACCACAGCTTCAAAGAGAACCCAGCGACCTCCATGTTAGTGAGGATGATGTACAAGAAGCTTTCGAGGAATTTCAAAGATTTGCAAGGGATCGAGATCCCTTAGACGATCGATTCAGCGATTTGGTTCAGGATGGGTTAACTGATAGATTTACTCCAGAAGAACATGCAATGTATCAGCGACTTGAAGATGCGTCTGCGCTATACATAGGACATAACGCCACTGCAGTAGGCAGAGCCCAATTTATGGAACGAGCCTCAGAAGTTCTACGCAGAGCTGCAGCAGTTGAAGAAGCGGCAGGTGGGTTAACTTCTAAACAAGCCGTGGATCGGCTAAACCGAGAAATGGCTGTTCGGCTCATGGCAGATCATGCTCGAAACGACATTGTGCCAATTGTAGATAATTTATTTGCTGGCAGATATGACTCCCTCAGTTCTGGAGTCAGCCAAGCTGCTTCCCAGGCTCGATTTGCCGCACGCATTCATTATCATCGTGATCAACTAGTTCACGCAAGTTTAAATGACTTAAAGAAAATTGATGAAGCTCTTTTAGAATTACATCGCCTCCAAGAGGAAGCGAATGATTTGTGGCGTACGGCTAATAAGGCACGTGAAGATTTAGAGGAGTTCCGTAAAGCGGCGAGTCAATCTGATGCTAGCGAAACAGTAAAAGCTACTGTCGATACAAAGGCAATTGAAGCAGAACGAGCGACTCGAGTAGCGGAAAATGCCTCACAAGCACTAAACACCTCACTCAATGAAGCCAATCAATCATTAGATCGAGTCATTCAATCTGTTGCTGGAGTAACTGTTGTTGCTATTGCAACAGAAGCTGATGCCGCACAAGAGTCTGTCAACAATTCGCGTGAGCATTTCACCTATGCAGAAGTTGAACTTCATGAAGCTAACGAAGGGGTGGTCGCTGCTGAAGCTGCTTTGGATAACTTCTCCGGTTCGGAAATCGAAAGACTTGAACTAGAAGCTCGATTAGCCAGTGCTCTAGAAATCGCCGAAGAAGCTAAAAAATTATGTGCCGACGCTGAAACTTCCTACGTTGACGCTCGTGTTGATAAGCAACTGGAAGATAAAGAAACAGCCGAAGAAAAAGCAGCAGCTGAAGCTGAAGCTAGAGGAGAAGCTTATTTTGCAAGCACTGCAGAAGGCATGGCTTGGGAAGGCATGAAGTGGGTTGGGAAGGGCGCTTTAACTGGCCTCCATTATGCTGAAGAAGGGGTGGCTTATGCTTCGGATGCTTGGGGCCGTTATGGAATGGGGTTGCCCGTCGATGTCGGCCATGGATCACTTGACGCTCAAGATGCTGTGATAGAACACGTGGTCTTGCCAGTGGCTGTGGCAACTTATGAAAAAGCCAAGGCCGTAACCAATTCTATAGTGGCGCCGCTTAGAGAAGCAAGACAGCGTGAAGAAAAGTTTGCGGCGGCCAGCGAAATAAAAGACCAAGATGAAATTGATAAATTAGCTCCCGCCCCAACTCTCATCACTATTCCTGATACAGAACCTCCAGCACCAGCTTTAGTGGCAGAGGCCAAAAGAAAAAAGAGAAGCGACGAAGCGTGGGCCAAAATCGAAGAAAAAGCGCAACAATCCCTTGAAAAAAATATGTCTCTAATCGAAGATGGTGAGCCTGAAGAACAACCCAACATGAGTGTGGATCCTAGTTTAGCTTCTCAGTCTTCAACCTCTGTACCGAAAGTTTAGAAAAATAATTCAGCGCCTGCAAAAGACCTGCGGCTTTATGCTGGGTTTCTTCAAATTCTTTCTGCGGCTCGGAATCAATGGTAATGCCACTACCCACACCAAATGAAAAGGTGTTGTCGCAAATTTCCAAGGTGCGAATGGCGATATTGAATTGCGATTCTCCATTAAACCCAAAGTAGCCAATGGCGCCGGTATAAAGTCCACGAGGTTGACCTTCCAATTCGCGAATAATTTCCATCGCTCGCTTTTTAGGAGCGCCAGTAATAGAACCTCCTGGGAAACAGCTCACCAAAGCTTCTACTTGGGAAATTTCTGGTCGTAGCCAACCCTGAATCACGCTCATGAGATGGTGCACGTGAGAAAAAGATCGTTTGGCAACAAGTTCTTGAACTTCAACCGAGCCGTAGTCACAGATTTTTCCCAAATCGTTTCTTTCCAAATCGGTGATCATAATCAGTTCCGCCAGCTCTTTTTCGCTGCGAATCAAATCAAATGCCGATTGTTGATCAGCCATGGCATCACGAAACCGTGGTCGCGTGCCTTTAATCGGACACGTTATCACGCGTCTTCCGGAAAATCGCAAAAAAAGTTCTGGCGATGCCGATAAAATCGTGCGACTGGGCAATTCCAAATAAGCCGAAAATGGCGCAGGCGAAAAACGTTTGATTTGCGAAAATAAAGCTCGTGTTGAACCTTCAAACCGACCTGTGATTTGACGCGTCAAATTCGCTTGATAAATGTCCCCAACCTCAATGTAATTTTGGAGCTTTTGAACTTTCTCCACATAGTCTGTTTTTTCCAAAGAAGAAGTTAAATGAGTGGTCTGATAAAAAGATTCTTCAGAAAAAGGCCAATGTTCTGCAGAACAAATTTTTAATTCAGGATAAAAACCAAACTCAAAATTACCTTCGTAAGTAATAAATCCTACAGCCGCACCGGTTGGAAATATGGTTTTGGCTTCTGATTTTTGATGATAACGAGCTAAGGTTTTTTGCAGTTGTCGATAATCCGCTAAAGAACCTTTCATATATTCTGTAGGGGATTGTTCGCTCATTAAAGCAGCGCGCTTCCCTAAGGGAAATTGCAAATCGGTTTCAAGCCAAAGCATTTTGGAAGTTTAATCAACCTTATCGCTTTTCAAATAAAAATTACGGAATCGGCGCTAAATAAAGCTCGATCTTCGATTGCAAGAAAGGGCCGCCCGCGGTAAAAACCACACTTTTTGAATTGGGGTGAATGCGAACGGTTTTACTCATGCCTTGGGTCGGATGGGCCACATCCTGATTCGCGGCAAGCGCGGGACTCAGTTTGGAAAGATCTCCTCCTTCAATCGGGGCGCTGTAAAGCTCGAATTGATCTTGAGTTATTAAATCGCCATAAATTACAACCTTTTTCGAATCATCGGTGATTTCGTAGTCCACCACATTTTTTCCAACAACAAAATCAGGCGTCAAAGCAACACGCCCTCCACCAGTTGTTGGCACGCTATAGAGTCGCGAACGTTTTTGATCGCCCCCTCCAATTGTAACTCGATAAAGGGTTCTTTCGCTATTGGGACTAATGTTTGGCAAGCCAATGTTACCCTGAAAATCTTCAGGTTGATTTAATTTAACGCTTCCTCCTCCTTGAATTCGCGCACTAAACAACTCTGTGAAAGTTTCTTTCGTATCCGGCCCAAGCATAATCACGCGTTGTCCATCCGGTGTAATAACAAAATTTTTCATGTCACCCACGCTATTATTATTTCCGTCGCTTAAACGAACAAGCTCTCCCCCTGCAATTAAAGTGCTGTAAACTTCGATATCCGTGTCATCCAAATGCTCTGACATATAGACCACGCGATTCCCATCAGGGCTAATATGAAAAGAGACTATCTCAGTAGGTTTAAACTTAGGTTTTACAGGCCCGTTCAATTTCGTAATTTCACCGCCATAGATTGAAACACTAAAGAGTTCTTCTAGATCAAACACATCTTGATCTCCCGAATAAACTACCCGAGGCACCTCAACATTTTGACTTACCTCAAAAGAATAAATCCCACCCCCTGGAACTAACGGCGAATTAAGTTTAATATTTTTTTTCGTAAAAATATCATATCGAAATAATTCAGCACCTGTTTGCAACACTGCCATGTATACCAAAAAATGGCTATCCCAAGTAAAAGTAGGTTCGCTACCTATATTAAAGGGAATTCTTTCCCCTAACTCCAAAGGTGCGTTAACCTTTTGAACCACACCACCAGCAATGGGTGCTAGATAGAGTTCTCTCACTGTATCAATATCTTTATCCGCTAAAAAAACAACCCATTGGCTGTTAGGGCTAATGGTATAATAACCGTCACCCGTTTCCGTCGCCGCGATAATATCTCCCCCAAAAGCCATGTTTCCGCTTATTTTAATCACTTTACCGCCACTGACCGAAACACTATAAAGCTCGAAAACTTCATCATTGTCTTTATCCGCCATAAACACAACGCGCTGCAAATCAGGACTGATTTTGGCCCCTCGCACAGAACCTCCCGCGACCAAATCTCCTGATAAATCTTTTAAGCCTTGCCCTGTGGTGTTGACACTATAAAGATGCCGCACTCCATCTCCCAAAGGATCCGCAATATAAATCACACGATTCCACGGAGCAAATCCCACAACGAAAGAAACATTACCCAAATCAGCAAAAGGCTGATTGATTTTAATAGCCCCTCCCTGAACTAATAGGGGAAATAAAACCAAAGCAAGTATCGTAAAAGGGTTAAACCAAAGTTTAAATAATCTAAACATAATACAACTCCTTTCTTCTACAGGCTAGTCCAAGTTTAAGTATATGCAATTTGCGCCAGTAAAATTTTATAAAATTTTAATTTTGTTATTCAAATTTTGAGTTATAGTAATAGGATTGTGCAAAAATAAGATGATGCATAAATATCTCTGCCTTCTTTTGACTCTTTTTTGCTTAGAAAAAGTGCACGCCACGCTTACCGAAACGGTGGATTCTTTTGAAGATGGTGAACTGCTTGCCAATCCAACCTGGCAAGGAAATCTTACTAATTACGTGGTTACTAGCTCTGGAGCATTGCATAATGTTCAATCGCTCCGCGTTAATACCTCCAACATCCTTTCCACGCTCACTTTTTCATTTGGAACCCAAACTAACTTAGGAGCAAACTTAACGGAATGGTCTTTTCTTTATCGCGACACAGAAGGAAATCCAAGCGGTGTCGCTAACAACGGATGGCGACTTTGGCTAGTGTGCGATAACACAAATTTAACCAGCGCCAATGGTTACGCAATTCGTCACGGTAACACGGGCACTCCTGACAATCTAATTCTAGTTCGAATGGAAAATGGCGCTGAATTTGTGCCCGCGCTTTTAACGAATACTGTGGATCCGAGCACCACTCTTCATTCCATTCGCGTGACCCGCTCTTATGAAGGATTGTGGGAACTTTTTATCACACCTAGCATCACAGGTCTCGCTACTAACTCTTTTGGCACAGTCCAAGACACCACTTTTTTCAGTGGCCTTGACGAACTAAACACCAACCTTTTTTTAGCTTTGCAAGCTCGGACAACTTCAGGCGGCAACAACCCTTTGCGATTTATTTTTGATGATATTCGCTTTGGATTTCCTTCCTATGCTTATTTAACAACGACTACCAATATTTCCGAAGATATCGGCACTTATAATCTCACAATCCAACGACCCACTTCCATCGGCACACTTACCGTCACGAATGTCATCGTGCAAGGCACTGCCTCCAATAAAGTCGACTTTTTCATCAACTCGCTCACCAACGAAATCACTTTCAATCCCGGCGAAACAATGGCCTCCTTGCCCATTATCATTACTAATAATGCACTTCAAGATGGCAATCGCACCTTCACCAATTTCTTAACCGGACCCACAGGCGTCCAACTCAAACACGTTGTTACCATTATTGATGAAGACCCCGCACGACTCCAATTCAGCGACCCACTGGGTTTTATAGGAGAATCCAACCAAACCGCAACCATCTCTGTTACACGCACACAAAGCACTAATCTTCCCATTAGCGTAGATGTGGTAATTACCGGTGGCACCGCAGTCAATGGTGTCCACTACCAAAACACCGGTGTCTCCAATCTCACTTGGTTAGCGGGTGAGAGCGGCACGAAATCCATTACGATTAAAACTATTGATGACGCCAACATCAACGCCGACCGCACCATTGTTCTCAGTCTTAGCAATATCATAGTAGCTGCTTATGGCTCCCCTACCAATCACACTCTTACGATTCTAGACGACGAAACCACTGGCGTCACTAATTTAGCGCCTGGCGAGGCAGCGATTATTGCCTACAACTCCGCTAATCCTGACGCTTTTTCCATTTACACTCTCACCAACGTGCTCGCCGGCGCGCGACTTCGGTTCGCCGATCAAGGCTGGAGTAGCAGTAGCAGCTCCTGGCGCGTCGGTGGAAAAGAAGGCGCTTTAGAATATGTCGTGCCCGCTTATCTTCCTGCAGGCTCCATCGTTAATTTTACCATTACTAATTTCGGTGGCGTTATTGATTCAAACCCTAAAGTCACCAGCATCGGCCCTGCTGTAGGGGGACTCAATATGGATGGCACAGAAAGCGGATTTGCCCTTACTCAACAAGGCGATCAACTTTTTCTCTTCCAAAATTATAACAACCAAACCAATTTCATTTTTGCTTATAACAACGACAACGCCTGGGATCCTGACTCAGTTAGCTCCACCACTAGCGCATTACCGCCGCCTTTAGTGAATGGTTCCAACGCTGTTGCTGTAGGTGGGGCGCTCGGCCAAGTTAGCGCTAAATATAATATGGTCACCAACCTCAGCGCTGGATTTACTCCAAAACAAGTGCTCATTGCCATTGCCAATAGCAACAACTGGATTCTCGCTTCCACCAATCAACCTCCACCCGTTATTCCACCCAACATGCTCATTTTAGGAAATAACCAACCTATTTCCGATGGCGATAACACTCCCAGTGCCAGCGATTTTACTCTTTTCCCTAATACTCTAGTGGGTAACAGCACGATTCATACTTTTGTCATCACTAATTCCGGAGGTTCTACCCTCACAATTTCTAGCATTACCGAAGCCTCACCCCATTTTGCCATTGGCAATCTTGCACTGCCACTCAACATTCCCACTAACAGTTCCACCACGTTCCAAGTTCAATTCACCCCATTAAGCGTAGGCAATTTTTCTACAACCCTTTTTTGCACTAATAATCTTCTTGGCCCCGCTAACCCGTACGAATTTTTAGTCCAAGGCACCGGTTTCACCAACGCAATCCCGCCTCCTCCACCACAAACTAATATTGTCACCATTACCGCTACCGATCCCGAAGCTTTTGAAGCAAATGCTGACACCGCTACTTTCACCGTCACTCGCAATTTCGCTACTAATACTCCATTAACGGTTCTTTACGCAATTGCTGGCACAGCTACCGCAGGCGCCGACTATGCTCCTCTCAACGGCTCCACACAAATCTCTGCTAACGAAACCCAAAGCTTAATTACTATCACTCCCATTCTCGATATTCTTGAAGAAGGCACAGAAACCGTGGAACTTTCGCTTCTCCCAAGCCCCAATTATCTTATTGGCTCTCCCTCTAATGCGGTCGCTACCATTGAAGACAACACTTCAAAGATAACAAGTTTGAACGCTCCATTCAGCGATTACAACAAAGACGGTTATTCCGATATTCTTTGGATGAATCGTTCCAAAAAAGGCGGCAATCGTTCCACCCTTGCCCAAGCCTATTACATGTCCAACTTAACGCTGCTCGCTATTGGCCCCACCAATGCCACAGAAAGAAAACTTAAAATTGTTGGCTCTGCCGATCTCAATCATGACGATTGGGCCGATCTCATTTTCCAAAAACGCACCCTTAAAGAAAACACCGTGTGGGCACGTTATGGCGGCGTGGCTCCCGGCCTTTTCTCAAATGCCACACCTCTCATTACACTTCCCAAACCCTTCCGAGTTGTCACAGCAGGAGACTACAATCGAGATGGCTATGCCGATCTTGTTTTGCTGCGTAAAAGCGCTGGCCAAAACCAAATTCATCTCCTCTTGCAAGACAGCAACCAAGTTTTCACGCCTCCCACTCTCACTGATCCCCCTCTGCTCACCGTGGCTAAACCTTTCAAACCATTTGCCAGTGGCTATTTCAATTCCGATTCCAATATCGATCTGGTCCTCATCCGACGTCATGGAAAATTAAACGATCTTTACCTCGCCTACGGTGATGCCAATGGAGGTTTGCAAGCGCCTTCCGGCACCGCTTTCGCCTCGGTTCTCAAGAAATGGAAGCCCGCTGCGGTGGGCGATTACGATGGCACCAATTTCACCGATTTCCTCTGGATGAAACGCAACAAAAAAATTCAAGAAATTTGGATAACACGAACAGATCCTACCGGAGCAGCCGCCACACCCACCCCGGAAATTGTGCCACAAGCAACCAACGTGAAACCTTGGAAAGCTGTAGCACCAAAATAACACTTGCTCTTTTTTTCCATCTGCAACTAAATTATAGCCCATGAAACCATTTGCCCTCTTTTTCTTACTTTTAACTTCTTTAACCTCTTTCGCTTTAGAATTTAAAGTCGACACCTCTAACGAACTCGTTCTCTTAGACTCTAACAATTCTGAATTGCAACGTTTCAAACCCGGCGTCGTAGACGAAGCAATTGATCTTGATGGCCAAAATTTTCATCTCAACTACGGCGAAGATATCAACGGACTATTAATGGCCGTGCTTTCTCCCACTCCTGATAAACCTCAATCTATTTCTGTCGTAGCCAATGCCATTACTCCCGCAGCGGTTGTCGCCATCGAAGCAGGTCTTTTAGGAAAAATTGAAGTAAACAAAAAAACCGTTCCCGGTGGCATGCGCTGGAAACCCAATAGCGATTCCAAACCACCTTATCGTATTGAAGCCGGAAAAGATTCCATCGTCACCATTTACTGGAGAACTTACAACTCGCCACCCTCTTCGGTGTTGGAACAACCTCTTTCCACTAACGCACCGGCTCCCGCTCAACCTTAAGTTTTTTTCCCCTCAGAGCCTTCTTCCCCTTCACTGCTATCGCCTGATAACGATTGAAGCAACTCATTCATATCCTCAACCTCATTCCAAACTTCAACATTCACATAAATCGGCGATCCCGCCTGCATCGCAAGCGCAATACTATCACTCGGACGAGCATCGATCTCGATCACTTTATGATGAGTTTCACTTTCCACTTTCAAAATCAATCGCGCAAAAAAAGTACCATCTCGCAAATCGTTAATTACCACTCGTTCCAACTTCGCATCCAAAGCATTTAAAATGTGACCGATTAAATCGTGAGTCAATGGACGCTCCTTAGTCACGTGCTGCAAAAACATAGCAATGGCTTGCCCAATCGTAGCATCAACATAAATAATAAAAGCTTTCGACTCATTGCCTACAAAAACTGCACATCCCTGATTTTTTGTAGGCAAAACTGCTTTGACTTCGATGGGTATGACCGTATTTTTCACACTTTCAATCTAGCAAAGCGCTGTTTAAAAACAAGAGAGGTAACAGATTTTCACTTTCATCCCTCGACATTCTGTTTGACTTCTTTATTTTGAAACCCACCCATGGACGCTTTGGAACGCTGTTTAAAAATCAAATCGCAATTTCCCGAACAAGGACTTTTTGACAGTCACCAGTGGCGTTGTTCGCCCGATCCTTTTTTCCTGGATGAAAATTCTCTGAACTCCATTCATCGATTGGGACAAATTTTTCACACTTTTAACCAAGCTTGCAATCGCCTTTATCTCGCAAGCCTAAATGGAAAACAACCCTCTTGGATTGCTCAATGGCTCGATGCCGGAAAACCTCCCGCCCTTTTAGAGTTGGGGCGCCATAAAATTTTTAAATCCCAAACACCACTCATTATTCGGCCTGATCTTCTCATGACCGATCGTGGATTATCTGTTTCCGAACTTGATTCTGTACCGGGTGGAATCGGAGCCACAACCTGGTTACAGGAAACTTACGCCTCATTTTTTCCTGATATTGCCGGTGGCGCTTCGAACATGCGACAAGGCTGGCAAACGGTTTTTCCAGAAGGTGATATTGTCATTTCACAAGAGGCTTCCACTTATCGTCCTGAAATGCAATGGCTCAACCAAAATTCGTCACAAATTCAAATTCATTCTGCGGAAACCTATTTTGCTAAAGAAAAACCGATTTACCGTTTTTTTGAACTTTTTGATATTCCTAATCTCGCCAATGCCCCGCAATGGTTTGAAACACTTTTACAAGGCAATACCCCAATCACTCCTCCTATCAAACCCTTCCTCGAAGAAAAAATGTGGTTCGCTTTTTTCTGGATGAAACCGCTTCAACATTATTGGCGAACAGAACTAGGCGAAAAAAATTATCTGCTTCTACAAGAAATAATGCCTTACACATGGATTTTAAATCCTGATCCATTACCACCCCAAGCGGTTCATCCGCGTCTAGAAATTCAATCTTGGGAAGAACTGTTTACCTTTTCACAAAAACAACGACGATTAGTGATTAAAATATCCGGGTTTTCACCCCAAGCCTGGGGCGCGCGCGGCGTCACTTTTGGTCACGACCTTTCCGCTGCAGAATGGAAAAATGCATTACAACAAGCTATGCAATCTTTTCCACAGCAACCTTACATTTTACAA
This sequence comes from Verrucomicrobiia bacterium, assembly GCA_019694135.1. Taxonomy (NCBI): domain Bacteria; kingdom Pseudomonadati; phylum Verrucomicrobiota; class Verrucomicrobiia; species Verrucomicrobiia bacterium. The sequence continues at coordinate 55,064 of JAIBCM010000006.1, forward strand.
GTTTTCGAAAACAGCCAGCTTCACACAACCCATTATCTCGACGAAAAAACAAATACGATTCAATCCATGGCTAGCCGTGCGCGTTTGTGCCCTTACTATTTTGTTGATAAAAATGATCAAGCCAAATTAGGTGGCATTCTAGCCACTCTCGTTCCCTCTGATAAAAAAGCCATTCACGGCATGCGCGATGCTGTCATGACTACCGTGGCAAAAAAAACTTAAAGCTTTTTCACTAAAACCTTCGAATTTCGTCCGCTCTGCTCCCATTTTTCACAACGAGCTTTAGGTAGAACTTCTGCTCCTTTTGCTTCGGCAAAACCACCTTTTTGTTGAAAAAAAGTAAAGGCTTGAGTCGATAAAACAAAAAGTTGTTTCAACCCTTTTCGTTGCGCTTCTTTCTCAATAAATGTCATTAATTTTTGGCCAATCCCAGCATTTTCATGAGAAGAGTTAACATACAAACAAGCTAATTCACCCACCTTTTCCTGTGGGTAAAGGTGTAATGCCACACAGCCGATAATATTACGATCTACTTCAAACACATAATAATCTTCTAGCTGCTCGGTAATTTGGGTTTTTGTGCGGGGAACGAGTTCTTCGTTTTCTATCGCTCGTTTAATCAAACTATGAATCGCAGGCACATCCTGTTTTCGCGCCAGACGAATGGCTTGATAATCATTCGCATAAATCATCGTGCCCGTTCCTTCATTCAAAAATATTTCCCCTAACAACGCTTCATCTTCAGTGCCATTGACTAGATGCACCCGACTGATGCCTTCTTTACAAGCGCGAATGCCATAGTTGATCTTAGATCGCAACACGTCAGGAATTTCTGAAACACTTGCCTTCAAAAAATCCTCTGCTTCCACCACACTTAACTGACCAATGATTTGATTGCCTGCACGCAACTTGCCTTGTGGCGTTACGAAAATAATTTTTGAAGCACTCAACTCCTTTGCCACGGCAAATGCAATCGCATCAGAATTCACACGATAAGTGTGTCCTTCACCATCGAAACCCAAAGGCGATAACACAGGAATCGTTCCTTGTTTTAAAGCTTCTTGAATCACCGAACTTTCGACTCGCTCCACCTTCCCAGTAAACTGATAATCTTTCCCTTTCAAAATTCCTACGGGTTGAGCAATGATGCTGTTGGAAGAAATGCCGCGCAAATCCACGACAGAAAGTCCTTTCATAACTTCATGCGTGATGCGATTAGCTACCACAATCGCCGCTTCCAAAGTACTTTCATCCGTAGGGCCTGTTCCGTCAGCATTTGAAAGATTAAGTTGGTGCGTTTTTGCCCATGCTTTGAGCTGATGACTCATGCCATGCACCAGAACTACGCGCACATTCAAATTCCATAGTACGGCAATATCTCGCAAAAGATTGGAAAAATTATCGTGCGCGATCACCTCACCATCGAGTGCGATCACAAACACTTTCATACGATAACGCGGCACATAAGTTAAAATACCGCGCAGATCCGATACTTTCATAATTGCACTGAGATATATGCCGCGTTATTTAGCGTTGGCAAGTTTCCTTCACCCATTTTGCAGCCAACTGAATCGCGGCAATCATGCTCTGGGGATTAGCTCGGTTACTACCTGCGATATCAAACGCGGTTCCGTGATCGGGCGAAGTGCGTAAAAAGGGCAGACCCAACGTGCAATTTACTCCCGTTTCAAAAGCCACCATTTTAAAAGGAATCAATCCTTGATCGTGATAAAGAGCAATCACTCCGTCATACTTTCCTTGAGCCGCTTGATAAAAAAGTGTGTCGGCAGAAAGAAGCGGCAAAGGTAAACCCAATTTTTTGGATAGCGATTTTAGCCAAGGTTGAAGTTTTTCTTTCTCTTCCTTGCCAATCAAACCGCCTTCCCCGGCATGAGGATTCAATCCAGCCACTGCTAGTCGCACGGGTGCTTTTTTCATTTTTTTCAAAAAAGATAAGGCGTGACAAATCGTGCGTTCCAATCTCGCCTGGGTAATTAATCCAATCGCTCGCCGTAAACTAACATGCGTCGAAACCAAAAAAACATTCAGTTCCTCGCTCACCATTGCCATCGTTACAGCATCTTCTTTGAATCCACAGCGGGTCGCTAAAAATTCTGTTTGACCAACAAAAGAAAAACCGCGTTTCGCTAAAGTTTCCTTGCAAACCGGACCTGTGACTAAAGCCTGAAATTTTTCTGACAAACATCCCGCCACACCCTCCTCCAAAGCGTCCCAAGCTATTTGTGCTCCACGGCTGGTTTTTACTCCAAGCTTAGAAATTTTTCCAAGAACTTTATAATCACAAAATTGTGGCAATTTTCCGGATTGAAGCGCTTTTGCAACCACTTCAGGCCCCACGCCACCGGGATCTCCCAGGGTAATGGCAATAACCGGCTTCAAAACATTTTAATGTAAGCTTTGCTACGCAGTCGATTTAACCATTGCTCCTGCGTCTTGCGTCGTTCTTCCACCAAAAGTTGATTTTCAATTTCGCTTCGTGCGTCTTCGATCGGTTTAATACCCGCGCGTTTTCGTTCTTCAACTTTTAAAATATAATAGCCATCATCGGTTTCGATAACTTGACTGTTTTGTTCGGGATTAAGTTTAAAGGCAACATCGGCCAATTCCTTGCGCAACGTGTCTCGCGAAACCCAACCCAAGTCTCCTCCATCCGCGCTTGCTGGCCCTTCGGAATAAGTGCTCGCTAAATCGGCAAAGTTTTCGCCCGCTTCTAATTTCAACAATGTTTCCAATGCCAAATCATATTGTGGATCGGAAGGTTTTGAAATATCGCTCGCATTCGTGTCTGAATCTTCAGGCGGAGAAGTTCTTTTGAAAAAAATCATGCTGAGACGAACCTGGTCGGGCGTTGCGAATTTCGAAGCATTTTCAAAGTAATATTCTTCAATTTTAAAAGGCGACACGATTACTTCTTCCGATACAAATTTCTGTCGCATAATACGAACCACAAGACTATCGCGTTGATCCTGTTTGAATTGATCGAGCGTTTTCCCCATCGCTTTTAACGTTTTGATAAAAGCCACACGATCCCCATCAAATTTAGTGCGGACAATATCGTAAACCTGATCTTCAACTACATTATCTGGTAAAAAATATCCCTTGCTATTAAACTCCTGGATAATCAGTTCACGCTCGATTAGCGCTTTCAACGCTTCCAAACGAATTTCCTTCACCCGATCCATCAGATCCCCGCCTTGCAACCCGGAATCGCTTAATGCCTGTTCCGCGTCCTGCACCTGTCGTTTCACTTCAGAAAAAGTGATAACCTTACCATTTACTACTGCTGCAATCCCATCGGTGTTCTGCGCCAAAAGTTGTCCTGCCCAAACAAGGCATACCAACAAAATCCAGCATTTTTTAAACAACATCATGGCGGTATTATTAATGGGTGTCCTATAAGATGACAAGCCGTAACTCAATTTGACTGACTATGGGAGGGCGAAGCTCCTGTTGAGTCACCTAAAACAGCAGCTAAAATAACACTTGCCATGTTGCAAAACTTCTTCAGTATGTAGCGCTTTCGAAAAAAATGATTATGAAAGCTGAATTTCTACAAACGGCCTTGGGTAATGTGCCCAATTCCCAAATTTTGATCAATATGGTTTCACGACGCGTGAAACAGTTAGGCCAAGGATTTCGCCCCCTGGTGGCCGTTGATCCCCGCTGGTCCTTTATGGAAGTGGCTTTAAAAGAGATTGCCGATAGCAAATTGACTTTCGAACAACTTGCTCCACAAGAAGTTGCTACGACTAAAACGAGAAAAAATACCAAGAAAAAACGCAGTTAATCGTGTTTTTTCAAAGCCACCCTTATCATGGCTGAAAGTTCCTCAGCCCAATCCATCGCGACTAATCGTAAAGCACGACACGATTTTCACATTAAAGAAACCATTGAAGCCGGGCTGGTTTTAACTGGCACGGAAATTAAATCCATTCGCGCTGGCAAAGTTAACATTGCTGATTCTTTCGCTCGCATCGAAAAAGGCGAAGCTTACCTTTATCAAATGGATATTGCGCTCTACGACAAAGGAAATATTCACAATCATGATCCGCGACGCGCTCGCAAATTACTCCTTCACAAATCCGAAATTCAACGCCTTTTTCAACTCAGCGCTGTGAAGGGAAACACTTTAGTCGGCCTAGAACTCTATTGGAAACGCGGCCATGTCAAAATATTACTCGGTCTTGCCCAAGGTAAAACGCATGGCGACCGACGACAAACCATCAAGCAAACTGAAGCCAAACGCGAAATGGATCGCGCGATTAAGAATCGGTTAAAACGTTAAACCGCATCGCATTTCAGCAAAAACGATCAAGTATTTTTTAAAAAACGTCCTACTCTGCTTGAAGAAAGACGTTTCAATGAAATCGGCCACCTTAAAATTTTATAAAGAAAGATTGTTGCGAGTATTGATTTATATTCAGCAACAACTTGATGAGCCATTAACCCTTAAAATTTTAGCCGCCCAGGCTCATTTATCGCCTTACCATTTTCATCGTATTTTTACCGGCATGATCGGTGAATCGCTTCATCTTCATATCCGACGCTTACGATTGGAACGCTCTGCGATGCGACTTAAATACAGTCAAAAACCCGTGATTCAGATCGCTTTGGAAGCAGGTTATGAAACGCATGAAGCATTTAGTCGCACCTTTCGAAACGTGTTTCACTCATCTCCTTCACAATTTCGAAAACAAAATAGATCCATTCAAATCTATTCTCGGTCCGGCATCCATTACCATCCCAATCACCTCTTGAAAAATTTTAAAACTCAACCCAAACGAAAAGGAATCCAAATGAAAGTAAATCTGAAAACCATTCAACCTCTACTCGTCGCCTTTATACGCCACACGGGGCCTTACTCCGAGTGCGGCAAAGCCTGGGATCGCCTTCTTACACTACTCGGTAAAGAGGGACTGATTGACAGCAAAACTCAATTTATTGGTCTATGTCATGACGATCCCGAAATCACACCTCCCGATAAAATACGTTACGATGCATGCGTTACAGTGGACAAACATTTCAAACCTGAGGGAGAAATTGGCGTTCAAACTATTTCTGGTGGAAACTATGCTGTCTTAACCCATTTTGGTTCCTATTCAAAACTAAATGAAAGCTATAAAAAATTGATCGGCACATGGATTCCGCGTAGTGGGCGTGAATTACGATCTGCACCTTGCTTCGAAATTTATCTCAATTCTCCTGAAAACACAGAACCTGAAGATTTAATCACCGACATTTACGCTCCTTTGACATAACCATTCAATAACGATCATTTTATGGAAAAAATAGATTTATACAAAATTCACAAATTAGAATACATCACTCCTAAAAAACCCAGATTATTGCAGATCAAGCCTGCTCATTATCTCGCCATCAGCGGCCAAGGGAAACCTGGTGGTGAGAAATTCACAACCAAAATTGGTGCACTATATAGTGTCGCTTTCACGTTAAAAATGACGCGTAAATTTAAAGGACATCAAGATTATACCATAGGCAAATTAGAATGCCAATGGTTCGTTGATAGCAAAAAGGTTGCTGATCAAACATCGCAAGATCAATGGCGCTGGAAATTACTAATTCGAACCCCTGATTTTGTTACTCAATCTGAGTTAGATCATACTATTGCCGCTCTTTTAAAAAAAGGAAAAGAGCCCATAATTCGTGAGGTTAACCTAGAACTTTTAGATGAGAATCAATGTGTGCAAATGCTTCATATCGGCCCTTATGACCAAGAATCAAAAACCGTTGCAATCATGAAATCCTTTGTCGAAGCCAATGGATTAACTTTAAAAGGGCCTCATCACGAAATCTATCTTTCAGATCCTCGCAGAGTCCCCTCTGAACGATTAAAAACTATTCTTCGTGAACCCGTAGCAATTCAATAAATAAGAGCATAGGTTGAATCCCATTTATGGCTCATCGGAATTGACGAAACGTAAAATCTGATGCATGTTATTGGCATGGAGGAGAAAAACGTTAAGAACGTTAGCCGCTGCTTTGATTGCAGGGTTCGATTAACTGGTTTTTTACTAGGCGCTCTTGCTTTGCTCTTTTTAGAAAATTCGGCGCTAGCGATTAATGCTTTAAATCGCGCGCGGTTTACTGAAGTAGTCAATCAAGTAGAAGTAATTCCTGCCAATAATTCGCCTAAAAAACAGGCCCAAGTAGGTTCTCTCTTTCAAGTGCCAGAAATTTTGCAAACGGGCAGCCGATCTCGCGCAGAACTGGTTGCAGAAGATAAAACCGTAACGCGTGTAGGAGCCAACACCATTTTTTCCTTTCAATCTCAGGATCGCACCATTCAATTGAAACGAGGCAGCCTGCTTTTTCATGCTCCGAAAGGGCGTGGTGGCGGAACGATTCAAACCGCTGCCGCCACCGCCGCGGTGTTGGGAACAACGATTATTGTTACGACCACTGATGACGGTGGCTTCAAATGCCTCGTATTGGAAGGCCAAGGAGAAGTGCGTTTGCCCAATGGATTTCATCAAAAGGTCAACGCCGGTGAGTTAGTTTTCATTCGACCTGGCTCCAAAAAAATTTCTAAACCCTTACCTTACGATCTTTCCCAACAGGTAGAAAATTCCTTGCTCGTTCAAGGTTTTTCACGACCACTGCTTTCTTTAAATAAAATCAGTCATGCGATTGATGTGCAACGACAAAATTTTCCTTATCTCGCTTACGATTCTCCAGCTTCATTCGTTGCTAATCTTCAGCATCAAAAAGATTATGCTTTGGTGGACCCCAATTCACGAGTTCATCTGAACCCGACCTTACCACAAACTGAATCTCCAAAACCTGAACCGCCTACAACTTTACCTCCTTCCACGCGCAAAAATCCTCCTCGACTTCCACCCCCTATTCCAGGTTAATATTGGTTTTCTATGCGATTTCCTTTTCGCTGCTGCCTGATAGGAATTTTTGGAAGTTGTTTTATTCTATCAATTCAGGGCCAAACCGCAGCGCAACAAATTGAACAAGTCGAGCAAGTCAATCGACTCCGTGATTTAAGACGCTCGCTCCTTGATGTGCCCGAAACAATGAACAAAGCACCCTTAATTTCCGAAGAAGAACTGGAAGATGTCGGCCCCCAATATTTGCTCCGTTTCAAACCTAAACGAGAATGGTTCGAAGCCTTGTTCGATGTTCAATATTACTACACTTCGAACTTTAATTTAAATGAAGAAAAAAGTGAAAGAAATCCCATAGGTGAAATTGACACGGGCGTGCTCGTGAGCACAGCTCAATTTGCGTTTGCCCCTAGTCCCTTTCGTGTCTGGGATGGTTGGTTAAGTCCGCGAGTGGGTTACCGTCATCAATGGTATAATTACGGTTTGGATAACACCGATAACCAACTCAACAATTTCGATTTTGATGTGCAAACAGTTTTTGGTGAAGTGAGCTATCAATTTTTAGAAAATTGGAATGCTCGCATTGGATTAAGTTGGTCGCGACTTCTCAATCATGAAGATGTCGGCAATCGGGAAGATTACAGCGAATTTTACAAGGAGTTTGTTCCCGAATGGGAAATTCAACGCTATATCAAAATCAATCCCAATTCTCTCTTCGTAATCGGTTATGAAGGCAATTATCACCACACCGAAGTCGATCCTTTCCCCAACGCTTATATTAACGATCGCATGGATCACATTTTAACATTAACCTATCTGCATCAACTCACTTCCCACATCATTCTCCAACCTTATTATCGTTTCACCTATACTGACTTTTGGGAAAATGGAGATCGCAACGATTTTCTTCACTCACTTGGTTTGGTAGCCAGTTATCATTTCAATAAATGGTCCAGCATTCGCCTCTTTTGCAATTATGATAAAAGAGAATCAGACGATCCTTTCATTCCCGATTATGAAAAAATCGATGCAGGTGGCGGCGCAACTTTAGTTTTTCGGTTTTAACTAAAACATTCTTTCAATTAATAAGGACTCTTCCGATTTTAAATTTTTAACTTTGGCCGTCAAATCTTCCCAGGGTTGTAATTGATTTTTTTGAAAAGTTCGACTCATCACCACATAAATCGAGGTTTGGTCTCCACCGATGCCTGCATGAATAACATTTGACCAGGTTTTGGCTCTGATTTGATCAGTCACAGAAAGTTTATCATCTTGCCACTCCAAAATACGCTCAAAAGCAAAGGGAGCCGGCTGCGGGTTAGTAATTAAAATCTTTTGTAAAATGCGACGGATTAAATCAGGAAAAAATCGGCCTCCTGTTAACATAATAACCCTTAGCACGATAAGTCGAAAAGGAGTCATTAATTTTTGTTTGGCCCAACCCAAACTTCCTTCGATCACGACACGATTCGTTTCGATACGAGTTTGATAGCTTCCAACTAAATGCGCTACCGCATTTTTTATTTTCTTACCTTCTCTTACTAAAAAAGAAGGTTGTGTGTCGGAAACTATCAGTTTTTCACCTCGAAAAAATTTGAAAACCCCTCCTTTATTCAAAGCTAAATAAAGTTCGGCATCCTTCCGACGTTCAATCAAGATTTTAGCCCCTGCTAGCCATGTTCGACCCTGTTTGCGATCAGACATTTGAGGACGTTCTTTCACAAAATCTTGCCACGCCAAAAAATAATTCCATGCGTGATGTCCAATAATGTGATCATCAGCATAACAGGGAGCCATTCCACGTTCGGCGCCTTTTAAAAAAGCATCATTTATCGCAAGTGCTTCAGGCATCCATTTTCCGACCAATTCAAAACCATGCGGAAAAAAATTATAAGTATTGCGACTCGTATATTCTCCTCCAAACGAGCCGTCCGGATGCACAAAAAGAGCTGCTAATTTAACTGCTTTTTCCAATGCTTCTTTCAGCGCAGGGGCAGAATTTTTTTCATACAAACGCGCTAAACAAAAAATAGTTAAGGTATGATAACCTGGATCACATCCCTCATATTCCGGAAACCAACCTTCTTCATGTTGCCAAGACAAAATTTTTTCCAATCGTTTTTGCTGCGCGTTTTTCCAAACATTTGTTTTCAGCAACTCGCCGGTCGCTTGCAATCCCAACGCTATCAAAGCCTGATGATTGGTTAACCTCCCGCTTTCCTCATGTTCTGCTAACCAATTAGCCCGTTTGCGAAAAAAATGAAGTGCTTCATCATTTTCCAAATTTAAAAGACGATAGCTTTCTACACAGGCTAAAAGTGAAAAGGCTGCAGCGCCAGCCGCTTTTTCATAAGGAAAATAATCGTCGCATGAACCATCAGCATGAGCGCTTCGTGCAGCATATAAAATCGCCGCTTCCACCCATTGCCTAAGCGCCGCTTGTTGATAAAAAAAATTGTTCGACAAGTTAGCCTGATAAGCCAAAGCAAGCGGCCAACAAAATTCCTGAGCCATACCACTTGGAAAATCGATGATTTTATATTGCCAAAAATTTCGATCAAAACAGCCATAAGTTGGGCTATGAACATTGCGATCGAGCAAGGTCAATAACTTTGGAATTTGCGCCAGCGCTTCTCTACCAAACCATTCGCCATTATTCGTTGTCATACTTTTTTATCACTCGCGCGATAATAGATCCATCTTCTCTAAAAGTTCAGTTTTCGAAAGAAATTTTTTCTTTTTTCCTTCTCCGGTATTTTCTTTTTCTAAAACGCGTTTAAGCAAGGGTTCAGGAGAGCCAATCAAACGTTCATGATAGAGCGTTTGCCAGGGTTCTGATAGCTTAGTTTTGGGCAGCCATGCTTCATGTTCCAATAAAATATGCGTTACGCCATATTTTTCTAAAAATTGTTGAACCACTTCCTTTTTGGTTGTTGTCCATGCTACAAAACTGTCATTCAACCGTTCTTTCGCCTCTCGGTAAAAAGCTTGATGATAAGGCAAAGACAATTCGATCGAAGCGATAATTGGCGCTTGAACTAAAAGTGGTAAAGCGTCGCCTAGTTGACTTGCTGGAAATGTTGCAACAATCGGGTTGGAAGCAGAAATTAGCTTTTCTCGAACTAAATCGGCATCTGACTCCTTGTGATAATTTTGGTTACTCAAATGATAATTCATTAAAAAAAGTAATATCGAAACCAAACCACATCCTAAAAATAAACGTCGATTCCAAACAGAAGCGACCAACAACCCCGAAATAATGGGAACATTATAATAAATATAACGATTGGGATGAAACAAACGAAACCAAAACGTGTGAGCAAGAAAAAATAAAAAGAAGCCGCTTGCTAATAAAATAATTAGCCACATCCATTTCCGCCGTCGAAACTCTTCACTCGAAAAAAATCGTGTTTTGAGGCCATATAAAATTCCCAATCCCAAAAATAGCCAAGCCGCTTGAACATCGCGCGTCATAAAACCACTACGTGTTCCGGTAAACCAAAACACCCAAGGATTCGAAAAAAAATAAGCGGCACGACCGCCTTTGTGAAATTCTGGCAACGTGAGCGCTTGCGATCGAGTGATGGTAGGACCAAACTCAGCTAAGCGATGAGATTGATAATAAGCGACAAAGAGTAAAACTCCAAAACTTATCCCCATCACCAAACTTATTATCCAGAATCGCATTTTTTTTTGAAAGAGATTTTCTATTCCCAAAACCGCAAGTAATACAAATCCTAGAATTGCTAAGGGCGCGTAAAAAAGCGCCGTAAAAATAATGACACAAGCTAGTCGAATGAGATGATTGGCTAAGATGGCCTCCAACATCATTAAAACACACAAACTAGCCCAAGCTCTAGGCGTGCTACTGATTAAATCATCACCACTCCACAAAAAAGCTTGAAGAAACGCGACGAATAAAAATGTTTTAGCAAAAAGAGTGTCTTCTTTTTTAAAAAAATGTTTTCCTAAACGAATTGAAAAAATGGTGGTTAAAATTGCAATTAAAATCGGTTGTCCCCAACGCGCCCATTGTAAGGGAGAACAAAAAAAAGAAGTCAGCGCATTTAAAAAATTGATTCCCAAAGGAACAGTAAGTTCAAAATAATGACCAAAAAAATTGTCAGTAGGCTGTAACCCGAGAACATGTTGCCTCATGTCGTCTTGAAATGTATTTTGAACATCCTTGTTCAAATGCAAAAAAATATGGATCGTATAACCCAGTAAAACCGGAATATAGAATATCCATTTTTTTTTCATCTTACAGCTTCATGCGACGATCGATCAAATCGGCCAGTAATCCGATAAAGATCATTTGAATACCCGTCAATGCCATCGTTATAGAAAGTAATCCTAAATGACCTTGTCCAGTATAATCGATGTAACCTTTGATTAATCCTAAAAAAATAAGCAACAAAGCTGGAGGCATAAAAACATTCAACGGCTTGAAATAAGCACAAATGCGAATAATCAAAATAGTGAAATTAATAAAATCGCGAATCGGATGAATCGAAGAGTTGCCCACTCGCTTATGATAATTGATGGGAACAAATTTTACGGGATAATGATTGGTAAGCAAAGCTAGTGTGATAGTAGTAGTAAAGGAAAAGCCGTCTGGAAAAAGAGTAAAAAATCGCATGGCGATTTCTTTTTGAAAAACGCGAAAGCCGGAGTTTAAATCCGGAATTTTTCGGCCACTCAAATATTCCGCCAGTCGCGTGATCAACCATTTTCCCGGACGGCGCAATAAAGGAACCTGCACCACTTTTCCTGTGCGCGCGCCCACTACCATCGCGTATTTTTCTTTGTCTTCCAAAAGTTTTGGAATGTCTTCCAAAGGATAAGTGCTATCAGCGTCAGCAATCAAAATCCAATCATAACGCGCTTGTAACAATCCCTTTTTTAGCGAAGCGCCATAACCTTGATTGCTTTCATTTTCCAAAACGATAACGGGAAAATTTTTAGCAATTTCTCTTGTTTTATCTTGGGAACCATCATTGATAACAATAATTTCGGTGCGAGAATCCATTTGCGATAAAAGGGATTGAATCGTTTTAGCGATGCTTTGTTCTTCGTTGTAAGCAGGAATGAGAATGCTTAAACCGGGTTCGGTGGGGCTTGAGTTATGATTCATACCAACACTATTTCTCAACTAAAGTTCTAATTTTTGGAAGTTTTTTAATTTAGATTTTAGCCAATCTAGGTTTGTTGAGGTAATAAAAATTTGAAAATCAGGATGTAATAAGTTTAGTAGAGCTGTGCAACGATCATCATCCAATTCACCAAAAATATCGTCAACTAAAATGATGGGATTTTTTTTGAAACGATGGCGTAGCAGATAAATTTCAGCTAATTTCAAGGCAACAGCAGCTGTGCGATGTTGACCTTCGCTACCATAAGCCGCCATAGGTTTTTGATTGAGACGCAAAACAATTTGATCCCGATGAAAACCAATGAGTGTCCGTTTGTATTGTTTTTCCTCTTCAAAAGAAACATTCCATGAAGTAGGAGTATATTGCCAATCCAACGTCTCAGAATTTTTTGAAAGATGTTTATAAAAAATAGTGGCTATTTTTCCTATTCTTCGAGCCAGCTGTTGATGTGCTTGCTGAAGCGGTTTGCCCAATTTTTCCAATTGATGAGTCAATGATTCAAACAAAATTTTATCGAAATTAATTTGTCGAAGCAAAGCATTACGATGTTTTAAAACTTTTTGATAGTTGAGAAAGAAAATAAGATTTTGCTGATCGAGTTGAATTAAAATTGAACTAATAAATTTCCGACGTTCCGATGAACCTCCTCCACATAGTTCCTTATCCTGCGAAGTCAACGCCACACATATAAAATGATGCAAAAAATCTATGGGTTTTACGGGATTATCGTTTAAAAAAATTTTCTTTTCTTCAGGTGACCAGTCGATAGCTAATTTATCCGTTTCAGTAAAAAGTCGGATCGCAAACTGTTTTTTACTGTGTTCAATCAATTCCCGTGTTGTGGCTGTGCGAAAAGAACGAAGTCGACTGACATAATAAATTGCTTCTAATAAAGCTGTTTTTCCTCGGCCATTATTGCCCACGATCAGATTAAGATGGGAAGAAAAACGAGCAGAAAACTGGTGATGACAACGGAATTGACTTAAACGCAGTTCTTGAATGAGCATGCTTTAAGCCACTCGCATCGGCATAATAACGTAAAGGAAAGTGGCTGTGTCGATGCGCATCACGCCTGGACTTAATTCATCAACAAAATCCATGTGAATTTCGTCGGAAGAAAGATTTTTCAAGGCGTCCATAACGTATTCTGGATTGAATGCGATAGTTAACTCTTTGCCGCGATATTTAATCGGCAGAGTCTCACGCGCTTCTCCGATCTCCGGCGTGTTGGAGCTAAGGGTTAAAGTGTCTTTATTAAAATTAAGTTTTACTGAGCTAGACTTCTCACTCGTTAATAAAGAAACGCGTCGCAACGTATTAAAAAAGGTTTCTCTTTCCAACGTAATTCTCTCTTTCGTTTCGTTAGGAATGACTTGGCGATAGTTCGGGTAGTTGCCTTCGATTAATTTAGAAACCAGTACAGTCCCGTTTAATTCCAATCGAATTTTGTTTTCGGTTAAAGCAAGCGTGATATCGCCCTCGTCTTTGAGTAAACGTTGTATTTCATTAAGCGTCTTGGTCGGAATAATAATGTCAATTTCTTGGCTTTTAGCGAATTCCAAATCTGACTCGGTCAACGCCAAGCGTCTACCATCCGTAGCAACCATGGTTAATTTTTTCTCTTTAAAACTCATCAGCACTCCGTTGAGAACATAACGTGTTTCATCATGAGAAATGGCGTAAGAAGTCTTTTTAAACATGTCTTTCAATAGCGCTTGTTCAATAGTAATCTGGCGCGCATTTTCTAGCTTAGGAAAAGGAGGAAATTCCTCTTGGGAAAGACCGTTGATTTTAAAAAACGATTGCCCGGATCTGATGGAGGCTATGTCTTTGCTATCCACTTCTAAATCAATTTCGTGGCTTGGCAATTCTCGAAAAATACTCAAAAGCCGGCGCGCGGGTAAAGTCGTACCTCCTTCTTCAGAAACTTGTGCTTCAATTTGGCAAGTCACACCAACGTCCAAGTCTGTGGTTGAAAGTTCCAATTTACCTTTTTTCGCTTGTAAAAGAACGTTTTGAAGAATAGGTAAAGTGGTACGTGTAGAAATGACACTTTGAACCTGTTGCAAGCCCTCAAGCATTTTATCTTTGGCAACGCGAATTTTCATAATTTTTAAAAGTTATTGGACTCTCTATTTATAAAAGAAAAGATCAAACAAACAACTCTTCTTAGTAATGACGTGAATAAGAGTTCTGAGCGTTCTTGTCAAGTGAACCCCAAAGACTTAGCTAATTTTTTGTTTGGGAATAATTTTGGAATAACTTTGCAGTTTTTCCTAAAGATAATTTTAAAAATAAAAACTTCAAAGAATTCATGATTTTTCGGTGAGTTATTCACAAAGCGCTGTTTTTTAAAGTTTTTTCTATGAGATTGTGAATTCCGCCAAAACCACCATTAGAGAACACAATAATAACATCCTTTTCTTTCAATTGCGGAACGAGTTTTTCGACAATAGCTTGTGCATCGACCTCATAAAAGGCGGGTACCCCTTTAGCTTCGATGGACGCGACAACTTTTTCGGGATTCAATCGCTCATTTTCCGGTAATTGATCCAACCGCGCGACTTGGGAAACAAAAACACCATCTGCTAGGGCCAAAGCTTCGGGTAAGGAATCTTGAAAAACTGCGCGACGCGTGGTGTTACTGCGCGGTTCGAATAAAGCCCATAATCGTCGACCCTCATAACGTTGTCTTAACCCTTTTAACGTTTCTTTCATAGCTGTGGGATGATGTCCAAAATCATCGACAATCGTAATATCACCCACCGTTGCTCGTTCTTCTTGACGACGTTTGACACCTTTAAATTGTTTGAGCGCTTCGGCAATCACGTCGAGATCGATTTGATAAAAATGCGCAGCAGCAATGGCCATCGTTGCATTGCGAACATTAAATTCACCGTGCATAGGTAAATCGAATTTTTTTCCTAAAATTTCAAACTGTACTCCTGAGCTCGAAGATTGAAAATTTTTAATAGCAATCGCCGCATTGTTCGAGAAACCAACTTCTGTCACAGGCGCTAAAGCGTTTTTAACCACAGCCATGGAATTGGGATCATCTGCGTTGACCAGAATCATTCCTTGTGTGGGCACAAGATTAACCAAGCGACGAAACGAAAGCTGAATCGCCGCGAGATTTTCGTAAATGTCCGCGTGATCAAATTCGACATTATTAATAATCACCAACTCAGGAAGGTAATGCAAAAATTTAGAACGTTTATCAAAAAAAGCAGTGTCGTATTCGTCTCCTTCCAAAATCCAAAAATTACTTTTACCTTTTTTGCAACCGCGATCAAAATTACCAGGCAAACCACCAATTAAAAAACTGGGATCTTTCCCGGCAAATTCGAAAATCCATGCCAACAATGAACTCGTTGTTGTTTTGCCATGCGTGCCGGTCACAACTAAGTTATGAGCGCCTTTCAAAAAAAACTCTTTTAAAATTTCGGGTAAAGATAAATAAGCCAACTTTTTGTTCAGAATTGTTTCCATTTCGGGATTGCCACGACTAATTGCATTACCAATCACACATAAATCCGGAGCACTATCTAAATGACTCGCTTCGTAACCCGATTTTAATTCCACGCCACAATTTTCTAAAAATGTCGACATCGGAGGATAAACATTTTGATCCGATCCTGAAATGTGATAACCGCAAGCTTGCATCATCGCCGCCACATTGCCCATCGCTGTACCACAAATGCCAACAAAATGAATTCGCTTTTTATTTTTTGTCATGAGAAAGAAAAGTTATCTGAATTTTAAAAATTAGAAAATTGATTATTTTTGCGTGTAAAATATTAATTTCTTGCTATAATAATCGCTTATTGCATGAATTTTCGATTCTCCTGGTTATTACCGGTTATAGCAATGGGATGGTTGGTGGGTTGCGCAAGTTTAGATGAAGCCGACGATTCCGACGATGCTCCATCTCGAGAAAAATCGAAACCAAAACCGAGACCCACAACGGTGGCTTATATTAGCATCGCACAACAAATGATGGAAGTGGTCAAAGACGGCGTTCGCATCGCGCGTTATCCCGTTTCCACTTCTAAATATGGTTTGGGTGACGATCCAAATAGTTACAAAACGCCACTTGGAATTTTTGAAATCGCCAAGAAAATTGGCGAAGGCGTGCCGCGCGGTGGCAAATTTTACAAACGTAAATTTACCGGAGTCGTTTTTGATTTAGATCATTACGATCCTATTCTTCATCCCGCGGAATACGATAGCATTCTCACCCGCATTCTTTGGCTAAACGGATTGGAGTGGCGAAATCGTCGTGCTTACAATCGCGGCATATATATTCATGGTACCAACCAAGAACATCTCGTGGGTCGACCAGTGAGTTACGGTTGTATTCGTATGAAAAATAATGATGTTCTAAAACTTTTTAATTTATTAGATGAAGGCGCTTATGTTGTCATTCGCCAAGCGCCTTTGCCTAATGGCCCTTCTTATCAAGATTTGATTGCTCTTACCCAACGAGCCAACACTTCAGGCTAAGCAGATTCCGCAATCAACGCATTACCGCCAAACTGCAATTCATTTAATCGTCGATAAAGCGCGGATTCGTTCAATAAAAATTCATGAGTGCCTCGCGCCACGACTTGACCTTTGTCCAACACAATAATTTCATCAGCTCTTTCAATGGTGCTCAAACGATGCGCAATCGCAATCACCGTACGGCCAGCGGAAAATTTATCAATCGCATCTTGCACTTTTGCCGCGCTTTCCGCATCCAAAGCGCTCGTCGCTTCGTCCAACAAAAGAATCGGTGCATTTTTCAAAAAAGCACGAGCTAAACTTAAACGTTGCTGTTGGCCACCTGAAAAACGACACCCTTTATCGCCCACAATGGTGTCATATTTTTTGGGAAGTTGCTCAATAAACTCATCAGCATGGGCCAAAGCAGCGGCTCGCTCTATAGATTCCTGACTAGCTTTAGGTCGTCCATAAAGAATATTTTCTCGAATACTGGCGTGAAAAAGAAAAGTTTCTTGCGAAACCAAACCAATCTGACGACGGAGCGATTCCATCTCAATGTCGCGAATATCTTTTCCATCGATTAACACTCGGCCTTGTTGCGGTTCATAAAAACGCATAATCAAATTAAAAATAGAACTTTTTCCTGCACCACTGGGGCCAACGAGCGCATAAAATTTGCCGGGTTCAAAGACTAGAGAGACGTTCTTTAAAGCTCGGCGTTGTTCCAAAATACGCCCTTCTTGCGGTCCTCCCTCTTCATTAAAACGTCGAACGACATATTTGAATTTAATATTTTCCAACTCCACTCGACCCTGTGATGAATCAATAACCAAAGCATTGGACACATTTTCTACACTCGGTTTTGTATCTAAAATACTAAATAAGCCTTGCAACATCGTAGACACGCGTTGAGCGGTCACATAAATGCGACTTAAACTTTTGAACGGGCCATACATTAAAAAAATTCCCGTAGCGACAATGATCAAATCTTTTGCTGCCATGTGAGTATAAATGCCATAAATGATTGCTGCGCCAAAACCAATCGAAGCCAGCACTTCCACACTTGGGCCTACTAATTCCAATAATTTACGATTTCGCATCGACGCATTATATTCGTCCAAACCCGCTTTTTTGAAACGACGGATTTCATCAGCGCTTTGGGCATAAGATTTCACCACACGCATGCCCAATAGATTTTCTTGCAAAATAGTAACTGTTTCAGCTCCTGAACTTTCTTCCGCGCGTCCTTTTCGACGAACTCGATAACCGATAATCAAGGCAGGAATTAAACTCGCTGGGATAAAAAACAAAACCATAAAGGTAAATTTAGGATTATGATGGATCATATAAGCAATAACTCCGATCAAAGCCATCGGTTGCTTAATAACATCGGACACTAATTGGGTTAATACCATTTGAGTGTTTTTTGTTCGTTGCACGACTTGAAAAATTAATTTTCCTGATTTTTGGTTCGCAAAATAATCCAGAGACAATCGTTGCAAGGCAGAAAAAATTTCTGTTTTCAAATCAAATAAAATACGCAATCCCACCCACATCGTGCAATAAACGCTGAGATAACCCAAAACCGCTCTTACAATAAAATAAAAAGGCACTAAACTACCAGCTAAGACAATTTCCCATAGAGAAAGTTGAACCTTCGATTTTTCTAAAGATTCCAAACTCCACTTTAAAAAAGGCAATAGAGCACCTTCCCAACTTCCTGCAATTCCTCCCAAAGCCAAACCGGCAATCCAACGAAATCGATAAGGTTTTACGTATTTTCCCAACCGTTTAAAATATGGCCAAATTTCCAAAAAATCTTTCGCGGAATGTTGTAAAAACCGTTTTAAACGGTTTTGGGAAATTTCCCGAGTATCATTTTTTTCCATAAATCATCTAATTATATCACATCTTCAAAAAAGAATCCCTATTGCTTTTGTTGTAATAACGATTCTGTAGCAAAATCCAACATTTTCTCAGCTAAGATTTGCGTGCCTTCGTCTAAAGCTTGATTTGCTTTTTTTAACTGTTCCAATTCCTGGCTTTGAAGCGCGTCACTTACTTTTTTGGCGAGTTGTTTGACAGCATCGACTTCTTTTGGCAGTAGACGATTTTGTAATAGTGACAACGCTTTATGTGTCGCTTCTAACATTTCTTTGGCTTTTAACTCAGCTTCCACCCAACGTCTTTGTGAGACATCTTCAAACGCGTGTGATAAAGAATCCGCAAGCATCTCTTCCACTTTTTGATCGGAAACTTCAATTGCTGATTTTAATTCCATTACTTCTTCCTGACTGGTCTTAATATCGCGTGCTAACACTTTCAAAATGCCGTCAGCGTCGATCTCAAACTGCACACCTACCCGTGGCACGCCGCGTGGTGCGGCTTCAAATTCTAATTCCAACTGACCCAAGGGCCAATTATCTTTAGCAAGTTCGCGTTCGCCTTGAAGAACTTGAATTTTCATCGCGCGTTGGTAATCCACAGCCGTTGTAAACATTTCACCTGCTTTAATCGGAATGGTTGAATTACGCGGAATAATCACATTCATTAACCCGCCAAAAGTTTCGATTCCTAAAGAAAGCGGCGTGACATCTAGTAGTACCACATGAGAAACATTTCCTTCCAAAATGCCTGCTTGCAATGTTGCGCCCAAAGCCACTGCTTCATCGGGATTCATCGAAATATTGGGTTCTTTACCAAAAATTTCTTTGACTAGGCTGCGAACCAACGGCATTCGTGTCTGGCCTCCTACCAAAATCACTTCATCCAAAAATTCCGGTTTGATTTTGGCATCCAACATGGCTTGAAGACAGTGTTGACGCGTTTTTTCAATGATAGGTTTGGCCAAGCGATTTAACTCGTCACGGGTTAAAACATAAGAAAAATTAAAATTTTCCTCAAGAAAAGGAAGATGAATTTCGATTGATTCTTCCTTGGATAAAACGATTTTTGCTCTTTCGGCCTCTTCACGCAAGCGTGTGTTAAGCATAACATTGGATTTTCCTGAAAACCCTTTTTCTAACATCTTTCCCCATAAAAATTCGCTGACTTTTTGATCAATATCATCACCTCCCAAACAGGTATTGCCATGCGTCGATCGCACTTCAAAGACACCAAGATTGAGTTCCAAAATAGAAAGATCAAATGTTCCTCCACCCAGATCGTAAACAGCAATCAAACCACGTTGCTTTTTATCTAATCCATAAGCCAAAGCGGCAGCGGTGGGTTCATTAAGAATGCGTTCTACTGTCAAACCTGCTAGCTCGCTGGCGCGTTTGGTGGCGTTGCGCTGGGCATCATTAAAATAAGCTGGCACGGTAATGACCGCGCGACTGATTGGTTCACCGCATTCATGTTCCGCATCTGCTTTTAACTTTTTTAAAATTTCTGATGCAATTTCTTCAGGCAAATAACTTTTTCCTTTTAGCGGAATGCTAACTCTTCCTAAAGAATCAGCCTGGACAGGGTAATTAACTTTTTTTTCCTCATTGCTTAGCTCAGAAAAGCGGCGTCCCATGAATCGTTTGACTGAATAAACCGTTTTTTCAGGGTCCAATGCCTGTTTCCGTTTTGCCGGATGACCTACTAAAATTTTTTCTGAAGAAAAATTGGCCACAGAAGGCGTGATTCGTTGCCGTTCCGTATCAGCAATCAGAATTGGAAATCCTGAATCCATTGTGCCCACTAAGGAATTTGTAGTTCCAAGATCAATCCCAATAATTTTAGACATAGCTTTAATTAGCAGCATCTTTTGTGAGTTGAAGCGTTAAAACGCGATTTTAATTGAGAAGGGAAATTAAATTTTTTAGCTAAAATTTTTATAAAGCATTTGACTTAATATCTTAAATGAACGAAATTTTTCTAAATTAAAAATTATGATTAAAACAACCTATATTAAAAAAGTATTCTATCATATTTTAACCCTTTTTACGTCTACTTTTTTAGCGTTGCCTATTCATGCCAAAAGTGTCGCAGAAAGTTTCGAAGAATTATTTCGTAGTTGTCCAATTATATCTGAAGAAGTTTCGCAGCCTGATGCTCGCGGCACTTATACACGCGTGAGATTAGTAAAAACTGAAGAAATTGGAGCTGAATTGGTTAGATTGGAAGCAACGATTCAAAAAGATTTTCAAACTGGGCGTGAGCATTTCCTTTCTTATCGGGCGGATGTGGCTGACGAAGTGATGGTAGAATTAAAACGGGGTTATGAAAAATCGGCGCTAGAAGCGTTGTTGCAAAATTTAGGCATTGCAAAGTTTCGAATTACGGAAGAAACGCTTTTACCTGGTTACGTTATTAAGATTTTAAATCCTAAACTAAATAGTGTTCCTGAGTTAGTGGAATATTTAAATCGACAACCTCAAGTTGATTTTGCGGAGAGTGATGGGCTTGGATTGTCAGCAGCAGAGGATCCCCCAACGAAAAAGCCTAATGACCCTAAGTATCAAGATAATGAGCAGGACAATTTATATCTCATCGATGCTCCAGAAGCTTGGCATGTTACAACCGGAAGTAAAGACGTTGTCGTTGCTGTGATTGATACGGGAGTGGATTGGAATCATGAAGATTTAAAAGGAAATATATGGGTTAATAGTGGTGAAATTCCTAACAATGGAAAAGATGATGACAAAAACGGATTCGTGGATGACATTCGTGGATGGGATTTTTTTCTAAAGGATAGTAATTCGCCTATGGATAATGATGGTCATGGAACATCGGTTGCAGGGATTATTGGAGCGGTAGGAAATAATAATAAAGGAATAGTTGGCGTTAATTGGAAAGTTAGTATTATGTCATTAAAATCAGGCAACCATACACATTCGAAAAAAAACATCATTAAATCCATTTACTACGCTTGTAAAATGGGAGCTGATGTTATTAATATTAGTATTTATGGACCACACTCCGTAAAAGAACTTAATGCTGTTAAATATGCTCAAAAACAGGGAGTTTTGATTGTAGCTTGTGCAGGAAATGATGGAGAAGAAAACAAAGGTTATGCTAATAGCTACGAGTTTCCTGCCTCATACAACGGATTGGACAATGTCATTAGCGTGGCAGCTGCTCATCATACTTATAATAACAAATTTGAAAGCTATTCCAATTATAGCAAAAAATATGTCGATTTAGCAGCTCCCGTTGCTGAAACGACCCTTAATATTGGTAACAGCTACAGATATTTTAATGGAACATCAGCAGCGACTCCCCATGTAGTTGGTGTCGCGGCATTAATTAAATCTGTCCAACCCACATGGAAAGCTAAGGAAATAAAAAATCTTATTTTAGCAACGGTGGATAAAGTTCCTGAATTTGAAGATAAAGTTAAAACCGGTGGACGTTTGAATGCTTACAAGTCCATTCTCAATGCTAATCCTGGCAAGATTCGTATGCTGACGGAATCACCCATAAAAGTTAAAGAGCAGCCAGGTGGTAAACTGGTTCCCATTGAAATGGAACGGGTCGACGGCAATTACGGAAAAGTGACAGTGAATCTAAGTAAAGTCGATGGGAGCGCAACGCAAGGTTTAGATTACAAGCCAGAAATTATTGATGCTGTATGGGGGCCAGGGGAAATGGGTAAAAAGTATTTAACCTTTCGTATTCTTGATGATAATGAGGATGAGTATAATGAATGGATTTTTGCGCACCTGAAAATTCAAGGAGATGCAGTTTGGGAACATAAAGGGGGTAATAAGAATACTATTAAAGATGTAATTTGGGAACATAACGGAGGTAATAAGGATATTGTTAGCATTCAAATCCTTGATAATGAGCCTAAAGGAATTGTGAGATTTAAGAAGAGCTTATACAAGGTCGAGGAATCGGTCGGTACAGTCCAGGTTGAAGTTGAGCGTGTAGGTGGAGCCAGCGGGTCTGCTACAGTTAATTATAAACTTTATTCTCTAATAGTTAAAAAAGGCAGTCAGGGTCCGGTAGGAGATTTTATTCCTCCATTCGAAGGTAAAGTAAGCTGGGCCAATGGTGAAAGTGGAGTTAAAACTTTTCCCATTCATGTTCGCCAAGATAATGTTAAAGAAGATGAAGAAGACATGTTTCGGCTGAAGTTGACCCCTGTGAATGGAACTGCGGTGCAAAATGGATTAATCCCATTCATTATCAAAGCCAGCGATTACGATAATAAAAAAGCGCCTTAGTTGAAATTAAGAAACAAATTGGCTTTGTCTAATTCGTCATCAAGACAATCAGTCTTACATTCAATTGTTGCGCTGCACGTTCGGTAAAGGCAATAGTGTGATAAACCTCTTTAATTTTTTGTTCATTTGCTTTGTTGGGTGCCCAAGACTCACTGAGTAGCTTACATTGATTTTCCAAATTCTCTAGACTGTTTTCTATCTCCATTTTCAGAGTTTGAAATCGTTGGAGCAAATTATTTTTTTCTGCTGACAAAAGTGCTTTGGATAAAGCATTGGTTAATGTTTTCTCTTTGTTTTTCAAAGTATCAATTTCCTGGCATAACTCTCCTATTTTCCAACTCAATTCCATGGTATTTTTTTTGTCTTTAAAAATCGCTTTCACTTCATTGATTTCGTTTTGTGAAATTCCAAATTCCAGTTCCAATAAATGAGCCAGGCGCAATTTGGGTTGCGACAAAATCCGATAAGCCTCATGCATTTGCGAAAATTTTTCTTCCGCTGCCCGATGTTTGTCAGAATCGCGAAATTTGTCGGGATGACTTTTTTCAGTAAATGCTAAAAATTTTTCTTTTAGTTTTTCACGATCTAAAAAAGGCGATCGCTTTTCTTCAAATAAAGCAAAGGCGTCCATCGACTATAAAGTGCGAAATTTTTTCACAAATTTTTTTAATCGGTTAGGTTCTAATTTTCCTAGAAAATCGCCATTTTCGCGAAAGGTTGAGCCAATGATAAATCCGTCAGCTAAAGGAAAATAAGTTCTGATATTTTCGGGAGTCATTCCAGAACCTAAAAAAATCGGGAGTCGAGTTGTTTTGCGAACACGTTTTAGCTCTTTAACATCGGGCGCCTCACCGGTTCGTGGGCCGGTAATTATTACCCCATCGGCTAAAAAAAATTCGGCTTGCTTGGCTTCATCGGTAATGTCCAAATCGCTTGTTAACGCATGAGAACAATGCTTCTTTTTGATGTCGGCAAAAACTCGAATAGTTTCGCAACCCATTTTTTTGCGTTTTCTTAATAATTTTCCAGCGCAGCCTTCGATAAGACCTGCGCCGCCAACATGCGCATACACATAACTTTCGACACGAATAAAATTCAGTTTTGCTTCGGCGGCAATTTCTAATGCGGTTTCATTAGCAGCTTCGAGAAGTTGTAATCCAATTGGACCAGGGAAACGGCGACGCACCTCGCGCGCGATTTGTGTCATGAGACCAACAGCTTCCTGAGGCAATGGCGGTTTGATATAAGGCAGATCATAGCTGTTCTCTAAAACGATGGCGTCGACTTTGGCTGACTGGTAAATAGCTAAATCACTGAGCACTTGGCTTAGGATAAGTTTGGAATTATCTTGATAAAGAGGCGATCCCGGTAAAGGTGGCACGGCGATCATGGCTGCGAGGCATTTGGGAGGAAGGCTTGATTTCATGACTGTTAGCTTGAATTATATCGGCAATTGCTAAATTATTGAAGTCTATAAAAATTATGAATTATGTTCACCCTGAAGTTTTAGTGGATGCAGCTTGGATTGAAGCGCATCAAAACGATCCCAAAGTTCGAATTATTGAAAGCAATGAAGATATTTTGCTTTATGACACGGGCCATATTCCTGGTGCGGTCCATATTGATTGGCGGCGCGATCTTCAAGATCCGGTGATGCGCGATTATATTTCGCCAGGCGCCTTTGCAGAGTTGTGTCGCAAAAATGGTATTGCTCCGGACACAACGTGCGTTTTTTACGGGGATAAATCGAATTGGTGGGCTTGCTATGCTTTGTGGGCGTTTCGATTGTTTGGTCATGATAAGGTGAAAATTTTAAATGGCGGTCGCGATAAATGGATTGCAGAAAAGCGACCATTAACGCGTGAAAAACCGTCTTATCCTCCAACCCATTATCCGGCGCCTACTGAACGTAAAGATCATGAAATTCGCGCTTTTGCAAATGAGGCATTGGCACAAAGTCAGCAAAGAAAACCGCTCATTGACGTCAGATCGCCGGGAGAATTTATCGGAGAAATCACCCACATGCCGGAATATCCGCAAGAGGGTGTTTTACGTGGGGGACATATCCCGCATGCCTGCAGCGTGCCTTGGAAAACGGCAGTTAATGACGATGGCACGTTTAAATCGGCTGATGCGCTGCAAAAAATTTATACGGAAGGTTGTCAGATCAAACCGGATGAAGATATCATTGTTTATTGTCGAATTGGCGAACGTTCCAGCCACACTTGGTTTGTTCTGACCTATTTATTAGGTTACGAAAATGTTCGCAACTATGATGGTTCCTGGACGGAATGGGGAAATCAGGTGCGAGCGCCGATCGAACGCGGAGCGCGAACACCTTAAAACTGTTGAGCCGACTTTCATGAGATGTTCTGATATCCCTACCAACCCTGTTCCTTCGCATTATCCTTCAAAACTTCAACAGATTGTTGATTTCTTTGAAGGATTATCGGAAGAGGACAAACGCGAAAATCTCATTGTTTACAGCGATAGCGCGCGTCGTTGTGAACCGAAAGCGGATGAAACGTTCGATTTGGAAGACATTCGCAAAGACGAAGAGTGTACTGACACAGTAGGCGTTTTTTTGCGAGTTGATCCTGAAGGCAAAGCTCATTTTCGGCTTACTTTAGGTCCGCAGGTGCAAACGCTTACCAAAGCCATGACCGCTATTTTGTGTAAAGGTTTAGAAGACACCACACCGCAAGAGGTTTTGGCAGTTCCTAGCGATTTTGTGCCTCGTATCGTAGGTGGTGAGCTGGTTCGCGTGCGTAGCCAAACCACTTATTATATTTTGAGTCGAATGAAAGGCATTTGTAAGGTTTGGCTGGATCGACAGCGGCTAAAATCGGTCGATCAATAAAAAAAGATTGAAAGTATCAATCTTTTTCCTATGCATGTCCTGTAACAAAAAAATTTATGAAATCACTACCTCCTTTTTCACACCAACCAAAACCTTATCAAGGCCCTTCTGCTGAAGAAGTGCTGCGACTTCGCAAGGCGAATCTTTCTCCTTCGCTGATTACTTATTACAAAAATCCTCTCATGTTGGTGGAAGGGTCGATGCAATATTTGTTTGATGAAAAAGGAAAACGTTATCTGGATGCTTTGGGCGGAATTGTAACGGTGAGCGTAGGACATTGTCACCCCCATGTGTTGAAAGCGATTAATGAACAAAATGCCATACTTCAACATCTCACCACGATTTATTTGCATCCGAACAATGCGCTTTACGCTAAAGAACTTACGGATCGCATGCCGGGCAGTTTGAAAGTTTGCTATTTTGTGAACTCAGGTTCGGAAGCAAACGACTTGGCTTTGTTAATGGCGCGTATTTACACCGGTAATTATGACGTGATTGCTTTAAGAAATTCTTATCATGGTGGCGTGGCTTCCACTATGGCCATTACTTCTCACAGCACATGGAAATATAATTATCCGCACACGTTCGGTGTTCAATTTGCTCAAACACCCGACACTTATCGTGGTCCTTATGGTAAAGATGATGCAGATGCCGGAAAAAAATATGCGGCGGATGTGCAACAGTTGATTCAATTTGGAACTTCAGGTCGTGTGGCTGCGTTTATTGCAGAATCAATTCAAGGTGTGGGCGGTTTTGTTGTATTTCCTGACGGTTATTTAAAGGAAGCCTATCAACATATTCGCGCTGCGGGTGGGGTTTGTATTGCAGATGAAGTCCAAGCTGGTTTTGGTCGCACAGGCACTAAGTTTTGGGGCTTTGAAAATCAGGGGGTCATTCCTGATATTGTAACGATGGCTAAAGGCATTGGAAACGGTAGCGCTTTAGCAGCGGTGGTAACTACACCTGAAATTGCGCAAAAACTTACTGAACGCGTTCATTTTAATACCTTCGGCGGCAATCCTGTGGTTATGGCTGCAGGTCGCGCTGTACTGGAGGTGATTGATAAGGAGAAATTACAGGCAAACAGTTTGGAAATAGGCAATTATCTCATCAAAGGCTTGCAAGAGTTGCAAAAGAAACAAAATCTCATCGGAGATGTGCGTGGTAAGGGATTGATGTTGGCTTTAGATTTGGTGAAAGATCAAAAAGCTAAAACACCTGCTAAAGAAGAGGCCGCTCATGTCATGGAAAAATGTAAAGAGCTCGGCTTGCTTGTTGGTAAAGGAGGATTGAACGGCAACATTATTCGTATGGCACCACCGATGTGCATTACCAAAGATGACGCTGATTTCCTTATCGATGCGGTTGGAACTGCTATTGCGAGCGCTTAATTTTTTAAAGCTCATCAGGAAACACAGGAATTTTTGCGCGGGATTTTTTACCGCGCTTAATCCAGGAATCTTTTTCCCATGCTGTTTTAACTATATCACGATTTTGTAATGCTTCTTCGTGAGTAAGTTGTTTCCAAACCATTTTAGCGCGTCCAAGCGATCTTCCCCAAGCTAACCAGCGTGAAGCAATAATTTTTTGTAAAAATTTTCGAAAACTTCTTTCCTCATCAAGTTTTTCTCTAAGTTGAAAGAGTTCCGCGCGAGCGCGTTCTGATTTGTAAGCTTGATACACGTCGATTTCTTCACCTTTTTCATCTTGCGATTCGATGAGAAAGCGATTAGGCGGCTCAGAAAATTCTTTAAATTCTTCTGCTTTCATTTCATTGAGAAAATAAACAACATTTTCTGAAGAAACATCACGAAGGACGTGAGCCAGTAGACAGTAATAGAGTTCGGCTCGAAAATCAGAAAAATTGTAGCAAGCCGCTCGGAAATACTGTCCAAAAGCGTGACGCATCTCGGCGTTTCGACTCAAAACTGGGCTTAATTCTCGAAGCAAATCGATATTCATTTGCAACACTTCTTTCATGAGCTGTTCCGAAGAGGATTTAATGGTGTTTGAACTATGGGTGCGATAAGAAAGCAAAGGCTCGAATAAAACACCTAACTTATTTTCCAATACTGCAATAATAGCAAAAAAATAATCATGAACGAAACGGTAAGGGCGGAAAAAATGAGATTTAAAATAGTCCGATCGAGCCACGAGATTGCTAGTAGTTTTGACGAAATTGGCAACTCCAATCCATTCCGCATTTTCTAAATGATCTTCTTTAGGTAATTCCCAAATTTTTTGGATGCGTCGCACTCGGCTATCATTGTCAGAAACAGGATTGCCGCGTTCATCAACCAGTGTTACTTGGGTGCAAACCGCATCGTAAGAACGATTTTGTTCTAAAAAATCGACGCAACGCTCCAAGCGTTGCGGATGATAAAAATCGTCGGAATTCAAAATAGTGATGTAGTCAAAGCCCTTTATCAAAGCGAGGCCGCGATTTAAGGTGTTGTGAGCTCCGGCATTGTGTTGCGTGATCAATTCGATGCGAGGATCGGTTATTTTCTTTACCGCTTGGACGGAGTTATCCGTAGACCCATCATCAATAATGAGAATTTTTTCTGGGAGCAAAGTTTGTTTGAGTAAGGAATCAACGGCTTGTTCAATATAATCCTCATGATTATAAAGTGGAATAATAGCCGCAACGCGTTTCGTTTTAGGAGTTGCCATAAATGTTTATTTTATTAATTGACAAAATCGTAAAGGTAAAGATTTTTAACTATATTATGAGCTTTTCGGGACAGTTTTTAGGCACGAGCGCCTGGACGTATGAGGATTGGAAGGATGTTTTTTATCCCAAAAATTTAGCCCATCCCCACTGGCTTACTTTTTATTCTCGTTATTTTAATGCTGTCGAAATCGACTCTACTTTTTATCATGTGCCAACAGAAAATGTCGTACTCAATTGGCGCCAAAAAACGCCAGAAAATTTTCTTTTTTGCGCGAAAGCGCCGCGTCGTATTACCCATGAATTGCATTTAAAACAGGCGGAAGCAGAAATTGATTTTTTTCTACATGCTTTAGTGCCTTTAGGAAATAAATTAGGCATGATTTTATTTCAATTTCCCAGCTCTTTTAATAGCACTTCGAGCCGAGTATTTTTTGAGTTTATGAAAAATTTGCCCAAAGCATTTTCTTATGCTGTGGAATTTCGACATTTTTCTTGGAATGCACCCCGATTTGATGAGTGGCTGCGCGAACATGCCATCACACGTGTTTGGAATGATGTGGAAAAGCCAGGTGGTGCTGGCGCTTTTTTACATCGCGAACAAACGGCACCTGATATTTATGTTCGGTTGCTAGGCGATATTGCCAATAAATATGATGCTGCGGGTAAAGTAAAATATACTTACAATCATCTACAATGGTCTCGCGACACAGATTTGAATGCGTGGGTGGCTCGCTTACAATCGATAGAAAAAGCCAATCGCATTTTCATTTTTTCTGCTAACCATTATGAAGGTTTTGCTCCGGGAACCGTAAGTCGCTTGGCTGAAAAATTGGGTTATTCTCTTTCCCCGTTACCATCCATTTCACGGTTGGTTGATAAGAATAACACCCTTGTGCAAGAAGAATTTTGGTGAGAATTTAGTTTTATTCTAAGTTGTTAAGGGTATTATAATATCGACCGTAAAAAGCGATGATTTGCATGGCTACGTACATGACTACGATGAAATAAATGAGTCGTGGCAACCATCGGCTTAGACGTTTAACATTTCCTCGCCATTGTTGAGATAAATAATTTTCTACATAGTTTAAAGTTTCTAAAATTTTTCCTGAGGTTTCACCCGTAGCAAAAAAGGATTTTAAATAAGGTGAAAAAGTGAAAAGTGGTTGAAACGCTTCGGTGAGAGATTTTCCTTGCTTCACTTGTTCTATGACTGGTTCTGCCAATGCTTTTAAACTGGGATGATCCCCGGCTTGAAAGGCCAGAGAAATGGCGTCTCGCAATGGAATGGCAGCTTGAAGTTGTAAACGCAAAGTAAAAACAAAACGGTAAAGTGCGCCTGTAAAAGCTAAATTTCGCAAGCCTGGAACTTTAATGAAAAACGTTTGCAAAAGAGTTTTGCAATAACGAAAGAGAAGAAATAACAAAAAAATTAAGGCATAAAAAATGCCTAAACTGCCGATTAACTGATCAAAGAAACCCAAGGCGCCTTGCTCGGAATAACGAAGAGTAGCACTAACCAAAAAAGCAAAATGAATAAGAAAAAGAGGATAGATGTTGGCAACAAAAAAATCGTGCTCAGCTTCGGCGTACGCTAACCAAAAGTCGCTCAGTTGACGGCAAATTTCACTGAGTTGCCCCGCTTTTTCACCAGCTTCAAAGATAGCGATTTCGAAAGGATCAAACCAATTGGCTTGCTGCGCTAGTGCAAGATAAAATGCCTGGCCTTGTTCGAGATGCAACAAACATTCATTAGCAATTTTTCTTAATCGAGCTTTGGGCAAATGTTCTGCGAGCGATTCCAGCGCTATACGTAATCCGACCCCGCCAGCTAATAAATTACCCAGTTGATGATAAAACGAAGCCTTGTCGGATGCTCGTGACTTCATTTTATTACTATACTCTAAGGAAAAAACATTGGCCAACGCTAAAAATTTGCTTCAATGCTATTTATGAAAGAAACCACTTGTGAATGTCATAAAACGGTAGCGTTTATGTTGCTGCGATTATTTTTAGCAATGTTATTTATCGTTGCTTTTCTTGGGAAACTGAAAGGTGAAGGAAATGATTATGCTCTGGCAAATTTAGTTGGTTTTAGCAAGGGGTTAGTCGAGCAATTTGCACAAGCCACTTTTTTACCGCGCATTCTTTTAATTCCTTTTTGTTGGGCTTTGCCATGGTTAGAGGTTATTTTTGGCGTTGCATTGCTTTTAGGCATTAAAACGCGTTGTATGCTAATGTGTTTGGGATTTCTTATGCTTGCGTTGTGTTTTGGAATGATGCTTATGAAGCAACATGACACAGTAGCTAAGAATGCGTTTTATTTGTTTTTAATTGTTACAGCTCTTTACCTTTTGCCACATAATCGTTGTTGTCTTGTAAAAGATAAATAGGAGCCATGAAATTGGTTCACTTAGAGGTTAACGGTTCAAAACCTCGAGATTTATTAGAAGCGGTGTGTCGAGCGCGGGGCTGTGAAACGCTGGAAGAAATTGAGCAGTTTCTTCACGATTTACCTCTATTTTCCAATTCTATCGCTCAACTTTCCGATTATTCAAAAGCAGAAGAGCGACTTTTACGCGCTTTAAAAAATCAAGAACGCACAGTGATATTTGGCGATTATGATGCGGACGGAATAACGGCTTTGGTGCAGATGCATGATTTATTGAGGACTGCAAATCATGAGGCATTCGATTGGTTTATTCCCGATCGTATGGAAGATGATTATGGTTTAACCCAAGGCGCGGTGGAAAAGTGTTTGGCTGCTTTTAAGCCCCAGCTCATTATTACTGTGGATTGCGGCTCATCGTCACAAGCCGCCATTCGTTTTTTGCATGAGCACGGTGTGGATTGTATTGTGATTGATCATCATTTGGTTGAGTTCACTTTGGAAAAGCATCCTGCTTATGCACATCTTAATCCCAAGGCTTACGCATTGGAAAATTCAGCCATCGCTTTAACAGAATTAAGTGCAGCAGGATTGGTCTTTCTTTTTTGTGAAAAATTTGTTCAGAGCACGGGAATTCAAAACTGGAATCGTGATCGGGCTTTAATTTTAGCTGGCTTGGGAACAATTGTTGATGTTATGCCCTTGCGACGCATCAATCGAGCGCTGGCAAAACATTCACTCCAACGCGCTAATCAATCCGAAATTTTAGAAAAAATTCCTGGTTTGCTTGCTTTAAAACAAGTGGCCAATACGGATCGAGTTACCGTCCAAACTTATTCTTTTCAATGGGGACCTCGCTTGAATGCCACAGGCCGTTTAGAGGAGGCAAGTTGTTCGGTGCAACTTTTATTGGCAAAAAATATTAAGGAAGCGATGTCTTTGGCACAAAAATGTGATGATTACAATCGCGAGCGTCAAGCGATGCAAAGGAAAATGGAGTCGAGTGCATTTCAGCAAGCTCAAAGCCTCTTGGAAAAAAATCCCAATGACATTGTTTTATTATTAGCGGATAAAGAATGGCATCCCGGCGTAGTGGGTATTGTAGCATCACGCGTGAAAGAGCGTTGGGGGCGGCCCGCCATTTTATGTGGTTGGCATGAAAGTGCTGGCTATTGGAAAGGATCTGGGAGAAGTTTGGAGCCTTACGATTTGGGCGCAGGAATTAAACAAGCCGTGGAAGCGGGTTTGTTGCTAAAGGGTGGAGGTCATCGTGCCGCGGCTGGACTAACTTTAAAGGCGGAGCAGTTGGAAATTTTTCGTCGTTGGTTAAATGATAATTGCTTGCACGCTTTAAAAGATTTTCAGCTAGAGCATGAGATTTTAGCGAAAGTTGAGGGCTCTCTAACACCTAATGCTTTAGAGTTGGCACGGAAGTGGCACGCCCTTTTATCGCGCTTAGAGCCTTTTGGGATGGGTAACCCCCTTCCCCATCTTTTACTTTCTAGCGCTGAATTGCGATGGGGACCCGAACCCAAGCTTGCTCGCGAAACAAGAAAAGTCTGGGCTTATCGTGCCGGTTTTTCCTGGTCTGGTCAGGGGCTTTTATTTGTCGATTGGCCCGATCCAGAACGTGCCGCCAACGAATGGAAAAAGGGCGACTCTTATAATCTCGTGGTGCACGTTAACACTTATCAGAGCATGAATGAATTAGTTTATGGTTGGCGTGTGAAGGACTGTAGTAAAGCTGGATAAAATTTGTTTACCTGATCAGCTTGCAACTCGCGACTTAGATTTTTTCCTGTTGACGTTGTCGCAAAAGAAATTCTGCGGGTGTTAACAAGTGCATGTGATAGAGAGATTTTCCAAGGAGAGTCTGAAAGTCAGTCCGATCAAGTGTAAGAAAAAAATCTGCTTCAGCTGCTAGGGCAGAAAAAAGTGGGGGCTTGTCTTTACTTATCGGAAAAACAAGCGGTTTATCTAGTGTAAAAACATCATCAACAATCTCAAGGAAAGGTAAAATTTTTTCCTCCCAGGGAGAAATGTTTTTTAGCTTATTTAAGTTGCGTAAAACTTCTGCAAAACAATAATGCGAAGTAAGCAACTTCCATCCTTTTATTATGTGAACCTTAAATAGGAGATGAGAGCCTCCGCGCTCTGAACCCACCGCAGCAATAAGCACGCTTGTGTCCAGAAAAAGTTTCACGAGTCAGAAATAAGATCCGTTAAACCAAACTCTTTGACCTGAGCTTCGTCCTCCTTGATCCATTTTGCTAAAGTGGATTGTGGAAAATTCCTTACTGGAATCGCTGAGCAAGGCTTTAAAAAGAGTCCTCCTTCTTTTTGCTCAACAATAAATAAAGCGTTTGGCAAACGATCCAAACCCAGTTTACGACGAAATTCTGGTGGAATGGTAAGCGTGCCACGTTTAGAAAGAGGTATTACTGTCATACTGTAATGTAACATTGCCGCAGAATGCAATCAAGTTTATAAAGTTCAAAATTTATTGATCGGATGCTAACAAATTGGCCTATCCAATAATCCTATCCACCCACTTTTGAAAATTTTCTTGGCCGCCAATGACTCCGATTTCTACGCGCAAAAAATAAATGGGCACGTCAATCTCTTCTTCCAATAAAACAGGTAAGCGCACGGCATCTTTTTCTGTAGTGATGATGGCTTTGGCACGAAAGGAGCGACTGCGACGCATGACCGCTAGCACTTCCTGATGCGAAAAACGGTGATGATCGGCAAACTGCTTGCTGTAAATCAAATTCGCTCCCAACTGTTTCAAGAAACCTTCAAAACTTTGAGGCGCAGCAATGCCCGACATGGCTGTGATGCGCAGATCCTTAATAAATTCCAATGGTTTTCTTTCGCCCGTATGAATATTTTGATAATAGCGCGGTTCATGACGACACTCCACAATTGCCGCGTGACGATTGAAACGACGGATTTTTTCTTTTAGCTCTATATTTTCAGAAGATTCGCATTTAGTAATCAAAATCAAATCCGCTCGCCGCAAATGATCCGGAGGTTCTCTTAATGTGCCGCGGGGTAAAAGAAATTGATTTCCAAACGGCGCTTGACGATCAACTAGCACCACATCCCAACGCTGATTTTGCAAGGGGAAATATTGAAATCCATCATCTAAAATCAACGTGTCTACACCCCATCGCTTAATCGCATAACAAGCCCCCTTGACGCGATCTCGATCTACCACCACAGGCACTTCTTTTAAATTCGTTCCTAACATAAAAGGTTCATCACCTGCTCGGTTGGAATCCAATAAGAGCGAACGCCCATCGCTCACCACGCGGGGCGGCGCACTTTCTTTGGAAAAAAATTGCAACAATCGTCGTCCCACAGGAATAGGTTTCGATTTATAGCCACGACTTAACACCGCTACACGTCGCCCTTTTTCTTGCAGCATGCGCGCCAATTTTTCCACCACCGGCGTTTTGCCTGTGCCTCCCACCGTCAAATTTCCCACACTAATTACCAAACATCCTACAGGTTGACTTTTTAAAACTCGATCTTGATATAACTGCCAGCGCCAGCGCACCACTTGCTCATAAACCCGCGACAGACCCAATAAAACCCCACGCAAAATGGACGCGCGCTTTCCGTAGCGCCGTTCCAAAATCACATCAATCGCAAACTGCTCTAATCGATCTAAGACTTGTCGCATGAGATTATTTTTTCCAACGCTGTTTTAAGCCTGAGTAGATTTCTTCGATTTCTTCAATATGTAAGAGTTTAGCGAAAAAAATAAAACTAATCACTCCAAAACCGACTCCTCCTGCCACTCTGATAAAACTTCCCCAGTCATAAAAAAACTTTTGCGTTGCCCACACAATTGTGCCCATTCCCAATGAGGCAGCTATCGTCTTTAATAAAGTTGTCGCAAGTAATTTTCCTTCCAACCGTTTTAAGCGAGTGCGCATCGCGTAAGCTAGTTGCAAAAAATTAAGTAGCGCGACACTGGAGGTGGCTAAAGCCAAACCTGCATGACCCCAATGTAAAATTTTTACCGTTAAAAAATTAAGTCCCAAATTTAAAAAAATTCCAAAACCGCTTACTCTCACTGGAACTTTTGCATCGCCCAAAGCGTAAAACGCCGGAACAATGACTTTGATTGCGGCATAGCCCGCCAAACCTATTGTATAAGCTTGCAGCGCTAATGCCGTTTGTTGCGTGTCGTGAAAATGAAATTTTCCTCGTTGATAAAGTAAAGTAATTAACGATTCTGCAACAATTGCTAAGCCGACAGCTGCTGGAATGGTTAAAGCGAAAGTTAATCGCAACGATTTTGCTAGATTTTTTCGAAAACTGCTTTGATCGTTTGAAGCAGCATTTCTAGCCACTTGCGGCAAAGTGACGGTGGCGATCGCAACACCCAATAAGCCGATAGGAAATTGCATCAAGCGAAACGCGTATTCTAACCAGGAAATTGCACCTTCGCCGACTTCTGCTGCAAACCGCGTGTTAACTAGCACATTGATTTGCACCGCTGAAGCTCCAATCACTGCAGGACCTAGCAACCGCATCACCTCTAAAAAACGATTATCACGAAAATCCCATAACCAATGAAAACGAAACCCCATGCGCCATGCGGCTGGTACTTGCACTCCAAATTGTAATGCGCCGCCAATTAAAACTCCAAGCGCCATGCCTAAAATCGAGCGTGGACCAAACATGGGATCAATCGCATAAGCCAAACCCACACCTGCAACAATCGAACCTAAATTAAAAAAAATCGAAGCCGATGCTGGCAACCCGAAACGACCCTTGGCATTAAGTAGACCCATCATAACTGCCGCTGCAGAAACCAACATAATAAAAGGAAACATGATTCGCGTGAGACTGGTGGCGAGATGTTTTGTGTCAGAAGGCAAAGGACCGCCGATGAGCTCCACAATGGCCGGCGCGCAAGCAATTCCGATTAAGACGATCAAAAATAAAAAAACAAATTGTGCTGTGAATACTAAATTTGCTAGACGCCACCCTTTCTTGTCCCCTTCCTGCTCCAAAGTTTTCGTGAACGTTGCCACAAATGCGGTGGAAAGCGCCCCTTCAGCAAATAAATCTCGTAGTAAATTAGGAATTTTAAACGCGGCGCGAAATGCATCACTCGCCATGCCCGCGCCAAAAAAATGAGCAAACACCGATTCTCTTACCAAACCCAGTAAGCGCGATCCGAAAACCGCTACACTAATTTTTCCTGCTTTCAGAGCGGTAGACATGAATTATTTTTCTTTATGACGAAGCTCTTCCAAAAACAAATATTTTAATCGCACCATGCGAGCATTATGCCAAGCAATCACCCACCCCGCCCGACCATCCAAAAAACCGCCACGCAAAAGATAACCTCGCACCCAACGCCAAACGGCTCGCGCCCAACCCATCCCTTGCCCGCCTCGTTTTCCTGAGTGATAAGCTTCTTTTGCCCATGTGCGCGCATAGCTATCACTTTTCTTAAAAAACACACTGACATCCGGGTAAGGAAAATGTTTCAACGTATTTTGGCAATAATAAACCTTAAGTCCTTTGCCGGTTAAATAGGGATGAGGTTCTCGCCCTTGCCATTCTGTTTTACCGCGTGGTGCCAGACGCGCCACCCAGTCTCTTTTCCAATCCCCATGACGGATTTTTCTGCCTAAAAATTCGCTTTGTCTTTGCATGTGATAAAGTCGTTGCTCAGCTTGAGGCCGTTGTAATAAATCTGAAATTTCGCCATGAAGTGCTTCGCTTACTCGTTCATCTGCATCCAAAAAAAAGACAAACGGTTTGCTTGCTAGCAACTCAGCCTCCCTTCTTTGCTGTGCGAATCCTTTCCAAGGTTTAACTGTCCACTTCGCTCCAAAACTTTCCGCAATGGCCTGTGTGCCATCTGTGCTGCCTGAATCGACAACTATCATTTCTCCACATCCTTTGACACTTGCTAAACAGTCTGAAAGATTTTTTTCTTCGTTCAAAGTAATCACGCACAGGCTAATTTGTGACCAGGAATCCTGCATAAGTTTTAAGCTGATCCTCTCATGCCGACATTGGTAGCTAAATTGCGCAGCGAATGGATGATGACTTCCACATGATCGCCAGGTTTTAGTGTCGGTGCATTTTCAGACAAAGTTAAGGCCAAGATATCACCAGGCCACAAAGTCATAGCATCGGAAACTTCTGCCAGCCAATCGGGCACAATTTTTAAAAGTGCGGCAAGTTCTGTTTGTTGTTTGAGTTCGCCATTGTGCCATAATTCCATTTTTCCCTCTTGAGCGATTTCGGTTTTAATCGTAGGGCCGATTGGCATGAATGTGTCGTAGGAGTGTGCTTGAGTTGGTGGAAAATGATTATCACTGACACTTTGTAATGCTGTGTAACCCAAGATGTAATTTGAACTGTCTGTTGCTTTTATTCGTCGCGCCATTTTTCCTATTACGATTCCCAGGCCGGCTTCACAATGATTAGGATGATCAGGAAAAGGAATAGAAATCATATTGCGATGAGGCAGTAAAGCGCTGGGCGCTCGCAAAAAACCTTCTTTATTTTTTCTGACAAGAATTTTGCTCGGTTCGCAGGGTGACAGAATAACAAGTTCGTTCCAGGATTCGGTCAATGATGTTGTCTTAAAATTTTCCCAAGGTGAATTTTGCAACTCACTAACCTGTTCTTTTTCTACTAGGCCATAAAACTTTTTTTGACCTAATTTGAATCGACCCAATTCTTGCATGATTCCAATTTGCTTTTTCTAAAAAAATTGAGAAGCTTTATTTGTTACCGCGGAGGACGCGGAGATCGCAGAGTTAAAAGTAAGATGGATTATAAAAGATCCTCATTTTCCCTCCGCGCCCTCGGCGACCTCTGTGGTTTAATAGAAGATTATGTTTACTTATCCAAAAGAGTTTGATGTGGCTGTAGTGGGCGCGGGTCATGCGGGTATTGAAGCCGCATTGGCTTCGGCACGCATGGGGGCGAGCACTTTGCTTTTGACGATGAATTTGGATTCGATTGGGCAAATGTCGTGCAATCCGGCGATTGGTGGTTTGGGTAAGGGTCACATGGTAAGAGAGATTGATGCTTTAGGAGGAGCGATGGGTTTAAACACTGATGCGACGGGTATACAGTTTCGCATGCTAAATACGAAAAAAGGTCCATCGGTTCAAGCACCTCGTGCTCAATGTGATAAGAAGGCTTATCAATTCCGAATGAAATTCATTTGCGAAAATCAAGTCAATTTAGACTTGCAGCAAGGCACAATTTCAGAAATTTTAGTTTTTAACGATAAAGTTATCGGATTAGAGACTAATTTAGGAGTTAAATATTTAGCTAAAAAGATTATTGTTACAACTGGGACATTTCTTAAGGGTTTAATGCATGTGGGAATGAAGAAGCAGGATGGTGGTAGAATGGGGGAAGGTTCAAGTAGTTTATCTATATCGTTAAAGAAATTGGGTTTTGACATTAAACGTTTTAAAACTGGGACACCACCTAGATTAAATGCCAGATCCATCGATTTTAAAAGACTTGAGATTCAACATGGTGATGAGCCGCCACCCTGCTTTAGTTTTATTTCGGACACGTTAGAAGAGAAAAAAAGCGAATTATTTACATTGAATGGTCATCGGGAAGGTTTGTTCCACGTGGAACAAATCCCTTGTTGGATTACTTATTCCAATGATAAGACGGCCGATATTATTCGAGCCAATCTCGATAAATCACCCATGTTCGTTGGTAAAATCGAAGGGGTTGGTCCGCGTTATTGTCCTTCATTTGAGGATAAAATTTTTCGATTTGCTGATAAGGAGCGTCATCAAATTTTTTTGGAGCCAGAGGGACGCCACACGCATGAGGTTTATGTGAATGGGTGTTCGACTAGTTTGCCTTATGAAGTGCAAATGGCGTTTATTCGAACGATTCTCGGGCTTGAGAAGGCTGAAATTATTCGTCCCGGTTATGCGGTGGAGTATGATTTTTGTCCGCCAACGCAGCTAAATCCGACTTTGGAGACGAAACGAGTCGAAGGTCTTTATTTTGCCGGTCAGCTTAATGGCACATCGGGCTATGAGGAGGCGGCTGCTCAAGGTC
Source organism: Verrucomicrobiia bacterium (assembly GCA_019694135.1). Taxonomy (NCBI): domain Bacteria; kingdom Pseudomonadati; phylum Verrucomicrobiota; class Verrucomicrobiia; species Verrucomicrobiia bacterium. Next base: position 93,737 of record JAIBCM010000006.1, read on the forward strand.
TCGTAGCTGGTGTTAATGCCGCGGCAAGTTTGGCTGGTAAAGAGCCATTTGTTTTAAGTCGTGATCAAGCTTATATCGGGGTGATGATTGATGATTTGATTACGAAGGAGATTAGCGAGCCTTATCGCATGTTTACGTCACGTGCCGAGTTTCGATTGTTGTTGCGTCAGGATAATGCGTCGCAGAGGTTGACGGCAAAAGCGCGGGATTATGGGTTGGTGGATAATTTGCGGTGGGATCGGTTTCAGTGGGATGAGCAAAAGCGTCAGAAGTTAACGGAGACGCTACAGGTAAATCGTAAAGAGGGAAAATCTTTAGCAGATTGGTTGCGACGAACGGATTTTAGTTATGAAGATCTTCCCGAGGCCCTAAAGAGTGGTTATTCTAAATTGCTTCTTTGGCAAACCGAGATTGAAATTAAGTATGAGGGTTATATTCAAAGGCAAAATGCTGAGGTGGAACGGTTGCAGCGTGCGGAGGGAGCAAAGTTGCCGGAGGGTTTGGATTACTCGCAAATTCCAGGATTGAAAACCGAGGCAAGAATGAAGTTGGATGCGATTCGGCCTCAAACTTTGGGACAAGCTTCACGCATTGCGGGTATTAACCCGAGTGATGTGGCTATTTTATCGGTTTGGTTGAAAAAAGCCGCATACGAAAAAAATTAATTTGGCCTGATCTGAGGTTAATTGAAAATTTGCTATAAACCATAAAAAACTTAGAAATCCAATTTAAAAAAGCAGCCCCAGTTTTTGATAGGAGTAAAATAGATGATAAAAATTCTTATCCAATTAGTAATTAAATAGATATGAAATTTTTGTAACCTCACAAAAGATGAATTCAATCTAATTCGAGATGTGTTAAAAAATCAGAAGTATATTTTCTCTAGAGATCAAGTCAAATGACCAAGGCGGTATTTAATCCGACAATGGATCGCTTACTAAGGTGTTAAGGCAGGAGTTGTTTTTTGAGACTGAGTTTCTGCCGGCGGGGTTGTCATGAGCGAGGATTTTTTGGCGGTGTTGGCGAGTTCTGGGGTCAGGCCGTGTATGGTCAATTCGTCAGTATTGGTTTTTTTAAATTGGGGTTCAACTAGAATTCGCATTGTTGATTCCAAAGTTTCTCTAGGATTATCCAGAGTCATTTTCCCATTTTCGTTGTCAATGAAAAAAGTATTAGTAGCGACAGGGAGTTTAGGTGGATAGGGCTTCTCATTATAGTAGGTTCTATGATTTTCTGCTCCTACAATCATTCTGAGGTGAGTAGGGCGCCCCAAAGTATCTTTGGGCGAAGGGTGTTGATTGTCAGCTATTGCTGCTGTCATTTCCGAATCCACAAAAGTCTGGCTTCCTCCTTCATAAACCAAAGATTTGTTAACCAAAAACGGTCCGTTAATTTTGACTTGTACTTCAGCTAATGCCATTTCTTTTTTTAAATAGTGGGCATTAAAGAGGGCTTGTCTTTCTTTTAGAGTATTTTCTTGAGACGCGTTATTGTTGTTGATGTCGTCATCAACAACAACAAAGACATCCAGTTCAAGCACTTTTTCCACAGGCACTTTACCTAAGGGTGCTGTGATGGTTTTTGATTCAGAAATGGTTACGCCATTTTCCACTCGAGTTGATGGAATATGACTGGTGTAAGTGACACTTATTTCACTGCCAGGCTCTGCCGCTAATTGTCTGCCGTTAGCATGATTATAGTTAGTTAAGAGCAACAAATCGGAACGATAAGTTCCTGGCGGTACGTTGGGATTGTTTTCTTCAAGATGAAGAGTGATCTGATGTTTTTCTGTGGCGCCTGTTTCGGGATGAGTAATATTGAGATCAACTGTGATGGCTTTGGCTTGAGAGCCTGGGTTATAAAGAGAGGGATCGGTTATTTGGACGTAAAAAGCGCGATTTGAGGTGTCGATTTTCAATTCAGTTTTAGTTGGGTCTGCGGTAACATTTTCCGGACCGGGAGTGCGTGAAAATTTATCGATATTTTCTTGTTTTTGAGGGTATAATGCTATGGCTTGATGATTATTAAGCTGGCGAAGCCGCACACCTTCTTCGGTGTAAATTTTATCTGGATTTCTGACATCAATAAAAAAGGAGTCTTTTTTTTCGTATATTACACCATTAATTTCAAAAAATTGATTATTTGCAGTTTTCTTTTTCGAAAAATCCAATTTCGATTTACTGGAATCGGGATAATATAGATTGTTATGGAAGCGGATGATTTGGCTTTGCTCCACTAATCGGTAATTATTTTTATCGTAACTATTGCCATTGCTAGGATCCACATACATTTTCCCATCGTAGTGTCGTTCAGCTAAAGGAATTCTGTCACGAGGTTGCATTTGGCTGGCATCGTAGTCGATGTAGTAAAGTTTATGGCCAAAAATATAAACCGCATCATGTCGTTGTGAGCCATCAAAGGAAAATTTTCCTCCAATTTGAAGTTTGTCAACGTGATTGTATTCTCTATCGAGTAAAGTGAATTTTGGATCTCTTCCTTTTGCCAAAACTTGTTTTAAATAATTTTCTACAACAAGGTCAGGCTGTTCCGCATCGTGTTTTTTCTTCAACATACCTTTAGCAATTAAAAAGGACTAAGACAGGTTGTCAACTTTGAAGTATAAAATATGATTGAAATTTAGGGTTTCTGAGTGGCACTAAACTGGTAATGGATTTGATCCGGGTCGCGTCCGATTTTCCCAGCGAGCTTGCCTTCTTCGATGCCCAGCCAAAAACTGTAACCGTGCACCACATAAAAACTAAAAGATTCTTTGCGATCGCGATAAGAGCCATGTGAAGGATCGGTTCGAAGGACCAAAGGGTAAGTGACGTAAAGTTTTCGCTCCGGATCATTTTCTGGTGTCACCATATCATTGACATAATGTGAACTGATGCTGCCGCGCAAAGAAACCCATTCTTTATCATCTTCTGGATTCGATGCGGTGGCCGTCACTAAAGAGCCATCCTCTCGAACCTCATTAAAAGTGATGCGAATTTTTTGAGGCGATTTCGAACTATTGCTTGGGTAGATCGTGCCTTCATAAATAGTCCCTGTTTTTACGTATGGCATAGTAGATTTTAAGTGAGTTTGTAACCTTTTTTCTTTGTCATGAGCGATATTTGCGAGTCGTTCAAACGCTGCTTTTGCTTCGGGTGTGCCTTCGATGACATAATCTTTTCGAGGAAAAGTGGAAAGTGGTACGCCCACGATTTTGTTACTATCTTCGAAACCTTCACATTCAACCAACCAACGATCCACATATTTTTCGGCATGGCATCTTCCGAAAACCTCCTTTTCCTGGCCTTGCGATGCCATGGGCGACAAAAATCTTAGGGGTGTGCCATCAACCGATTTAAGGGATGCACCGTAACCGGGAATTTTATATTTTTCATATTCTGCTCGAAGATCTCCTAACACATAAAGATCTTCTTTCGCAATTAAACGGCCTTTAAAATTGATTTGATAGGAATTATTGCCGCGGGAAGTAATGTCAAACTGGTCCAATTTAAATTCATAAAATTCAAATATTTTAGCTTGAACCGCTTTTTGAACTTCAACATCAGAAGGTTTTTCTGATGAGTGAGAAATTGAAGAGATTGCTTCCGTAGCGCCATTTTTTCTTGAAAAATCTTTACCGAAATAAGAACCTAAAATAAAGCCAACAGCGAGACCAAGCAAAGTTAGTAAAACTGTAGTTGTAAGTTTCATAAAAATAACAATTAAACCCATTCCTATAAAAATTAAACTTAAAAATTGTAAAATTAATGTAAAACGTTTAACTTTAACGTTAAAATTAATTAAATCTGAAATATTTTTTGTTTTTTTTCTTAACCTTTGACTCTTTGCTAATCCTGTATAATAAGAATTACATTCATTTATGGATTTTTCTTTTTCACAACGACGTGCCGGCATTTTAGTTCCTTCTTTTGCTATTGCTCATGAAAAAGATCTGGGCATTGGAGACACCGAAGGAGTGCACCAAATGATCGATTGGTGTACTAAAAATAAAATTTCTGTTCTGCAGCTTTTGCCCATCAACGAAACCGGCGAAGATAATAGCCCCTATAATACGATTAGTTCTCGAGCGCTTTGTCCCACTACCTTATTTTTTTCGCCAACGAAAGTTCCCGGTTTATCGCGCGCTATTTATAGCCAAATCGTTACTTCCGATATCTTAAACTCGATTCGTTCCGGTCCAGTCAATTATCCCAAAGTGAAAGCGTTAAAACGTCATCTACTTTGGGAAGCGTTTCAAAAATTTCGAAAAAAATCGTTGTTAGATGAATTTACTGAGGAAAATAAAAGTTGGTTGGAAAATTATTGTCTCTTTCGGTTGGCAATGGAACTCAACGGGAATTCGATTGTGTGGGAGAAATGGCCCGCTCCTTTTTCCACACCCGAATGCATGAAAGAAAAAATAGCAACTAGCGCTGAGAAAAAAGAGTGGGAGAAAAAAATGCAGTTTTATGCCTACGTGCAATGGGTTGCCGATTTGCAATGGAAAGAAGTCAAGGCTCATGCGGAAGAACAAAAAGTTTATCTCATGGGCGACATGCCCTTTGGAGTCAGCCGTTACAGTGCAGATGTGTGGGGTAGTCGCGAAATTTTTAATTTGGATTGGTCCGGTGGCGCTCCAGCAGAAGTTTCTTTTCAACCCGATTCTTTCACGGCTCGCTGGGGGCAAAACTGGGGTATTCCCATTTATCGTTGGGATATTCTCAAAGAACAAGGTTATCGTTGGTGGCATGATCGTGTGAAAGGCATTGGCCAACATTTTCACCTGTGTCGCCTTGATCATGTTCTGGGATTTTATCGCATCTATGCTTTCCCATGGTTACCCGAGAAAAATGATGAATTTCTTCACCTTTCCGAACACGAAGTTTGGGAAAAAATAGGTAATCTCCCGCATTTTATTCCTGGACCGGATTCTGATCCGCATTGGCACTACTGGAATCGCGTCAATGGAGAAACTATTCTTAAGGAATTGCAACACGCCGCAGGAAACATGGGCTTGGTGGCTGAAGATTTGGGCACCGTTCCCGATTACGTGCCGCAATCCTTGGAAAGTTTAGGTATTCCCGGTATGAAATTGCCTTATTTCCATCGCAAACCGGATAACACTTACTTGGATGGAAGCGATTACCCTTTTCTTTCGGTGGCAACACTTGGTACGCATGACAATTATCCCATCGCAGCCCAATGGGATGTCTGGACTGAACATCGCCAACAAGGCTTAGACGCTGCACGTTGGGAGCAAACCTGTTTGTTAAAATGGGTGGGTCTGCCCGAAACACCGATCCCGGATGAACTCACTCCTGACTTGCACGCAGCGATTTGTCGGACGCTCTTTCGTTCCAACTCTTGGCTTGCTTGCTTACAAATTTCCGATTGGTTTGCCACCAAACAACGCTTCAACGTTCCCGGTTTGGCATTAGCGGGTAACTGGTCCGAACGCCTGCCCCTTACTGTCAAACGTCTCAGCACCAACGCTCATTACGCGGCTCTCACCGAACGTCTTCGCGTCCACCTGACTGCTTCGAATCGAGGAGGGGAGTAAATTTAAAACAAATAAATTGATGATGCATATAAAACATGCATATTTATATGCATGAGGACGACTTTAAATTTGGATAATGCTTTAATCGAAGAAGCGCAAAGCCTTACGGGTATAAAGGAAAAAACCGCTTTAATTCATCAAGGGCTTAATAGTTTAATTCAACAGGAATCGGCCCGTAGACTTGCAATGATGGGCGGAACCGATCGCAAAGCAAAAGCGGGCAGACGTAGACGATATCATTTCGTTAAACGTGGCGCATGAAACGCATGCTTGTCGACACCAGCATCTGGATTGACCATTTGCATCGTAAAAATGATCAACTCGTGGAATGGTTAGAAGCCGATTTGGTTGTAACCCATGAGCATGTCATAGGTGAATTAGCCTGTGGCCGTTTTAAACAACGCAAAACATTTTTAGAAAACCTTTCCCGCCTTTCCCGTTTATCCAGTGCGCGCTGGCCAGAGCTCATTGCCTTTATCGAAAATCATCAACTTTATGGTCTTGGATTATCTTGGACTGATATTCATCTGTTGGCAGCGGCTTTATTGGCCGACGCCGAATTATGGACGAAGGATAAGGTTTTGATGAGGGCGGCTCATAAACTTAGAAAATAAATATATGGAAAATAATTTGGTGGTTTCAAATAGGAAATTTGTGCTCGAGATAGTTGTATTCGTCTGCGGAGCAGTCGTGATGATTTTTGAATTGATTGGGTCGCGTGTTATTGCTCCTTATGTGGGTACTTCCATTTATGCCTGGACTAGTTTGATTGGGATAATCCTTTTAAGTTTGAGTGTTGGGTGCTATGCTGGTGGCCGATTGGCAGATAAGAGACCGAGCACTAGGCCGATGGCTTTGATTATTATTTTTTCTGCTCAAGCAATAGCTTTTTCGGCTTTTACTAAAGATGTTTTTTCAGGAATTATTTCGACTTTCCCGATTATTCTAGAGATTAAATGTATTATAATTTCATTAGTACTCTTTGCACCAGCCAGTTTTCTTTTGGGCATGATTTCTCCCTATGCGGTAAGGCTTAAAATGAGCGACATTACCAGATCTGGAAGAACAGCTGGTAATCTTTACGCTATATCTACAGCTGGCAGTATTTTCGGCACCTTTTTAGCCGGTTTTTATATTATTCCTAATTTCGGTTCAACCAATTCATTGATTATTCTTTCTTTTGTTCTTTTGTCTATGACCGTTTTTTTACTTTTGGGCACCGAAATAGTGAAATCGATTAAAGTAGAGGTTTTTATTTTAATTGTTTTGTGGGGATTAACTTGGATGTTCCCTTTCTTAAAACAAAAAATAATCGTAGCTGATGTTGATACAGCCTATAATCGTATTTTAGTTTTACGCAAAACTGATCCTGCAACAAAAAGACCAATATTAGCTCTTGTAACTGACCCCTATGGTACGCAAGCGGCTATGTTTACTGACGGTACTGATGATTTGGTTTTTGGTTACACCAAACTTTATAGACTATTTGCACATTTCGTGCCTAACCCCGCTCATGTTCTAATGATTGGCGGTTGCGCCTATACGTACCCCCGTGATTTTATTAAAAACTATCCAGACGCAAAAATGGACGTGGTTGAAATTGATCCTGGCATGACTGATATTGCCCGAAAGTATTTCGGTTTGAATGACGAAAAGAATCTCACTATTTATCATGAAGATGCGCGTATTTATTTGAACGAAACCCAAAAGAAATACGATGTCATTTTTTGCGATGCATTTAATTCTGCATCGGCAATTCCTTTTCAGTTAACGACAAAAGAAGCCGTGGCCAAAAAATACAATGCGCTTAATGACGGTGGAATAATTATGGTTAATATTATTTCAGTTATCGAGGGCGAGAAAGGGAAATTTGCTAGAGCGGAATATGCCACGTATAAAGAAATTTTTCCGCAAGTTTTTTTATTTACAGTTCCAAATATGAAGAAAGTCAATAAAACTCAAAATATTATGCTCGTAGCCTTGAAGTCAGAAAAGGTTTTTAAATGGGAAAGCCCCGATAAGGAAATCGAAAATTTTTTGTCTCATGTATGGAAGAAGCAGATAATCGATGATATGCCTGTATTGACGGACGATTTTGCTCCGGTTGAATACTATAAGCGTGTTTCGTTATAGAGTTTTAGATAAGACTTCTGATTTGTTCGCTTCCTCCTCAGACTCTTCCTACTATGCTTCAGAAAAATAATAGAAGGGTTGAGTAAGTTATCTTTAAAAATACATTCGTATCTAATTTAATAGCTTCGGAGATAAGGTTCTAACTTTACTGCAGTTAAATGAATTTTTGTGAAATGAATTGAGAATTAAAAAGAGGGAATTTTCATTTATCAGAATAAGCTTTGCGAATGATGCGAAAACACGGGATCCAACCGAGATGCATCAGAATTCGAAAAAAATTTGTGCCTTCCGGAGCATAGCCGGTTATTGATAAAATTTCAGCAATTGTCGTGATAACAGCATACCACAATGCGGCGAATAAGTGACAGTGCGTTACCCATTTATTAGTAAAATCTTCTTTCTGAATAAAAATACAAATGCTGGCCGGAATGATAAACAAAAAAACTGCAAAAACTTAAAAAGAAAAATGCTCCGGAGGTAGGGCTCGAACCTACGACCAATCGGTTAACAGCCGACCGCTCTACCACTGAGCTACTCCGGAATAGTAGAATGATTTCTTTTAAGCGAACTTTGAGGGAATTTCAAACGATTTATCAAAATAACTAGCTTTTCTAAGGTATATAAGGTTTTAAAAATGGGGCTGTTATAGAATGTTTATGTTTTAAAATTTGTTCTGGAGAACCTTGAGCTACAATTCTTCCACCTCGCTCACCTCCTTCAGGGCCGACTTCAATCACATAATCGGCTTCAGCAATAACATCTAAGTTGTGTTCTATGATAACGACGGTGTGACCACTTTCGATCAGCCGATGCACCACTTCGAGCAACCGTTTTACATCGGCCAAATGTAAGCCAATCGTGGGCTCTTCCAAAAGATAAAGACAATGCCCAGAATTATCTCGCGCAAGTTCAGTGACAAGTTTCAAGCGTTGTGCTTCGCCGCCGGATAAAGTCGGACTGCTTTGTCCGAGGGTGAGATAACCAAGACCTGTTTCCTCTAATAATTTTAAAGCGCGGTGAATTTTAGGATGAGCTTGAAAAAAAATAACCGCCTCTTCAACGGTCATTGCCAAACAATCAGCGATAGATTTGTCTTTGAATTTAATTTCCAGGGTTTCGCGATTGTAACGTTTCCCCTGGCAAACTTCGCACGGCACATGAAGCGTAGGTAAAAAATTCATTTCTATTTTGCAAGCGCCTTGGCCTTGGCACGCATCGCATCGGCCACCTTTGCTGTTAAATGAAAACCGACTGCTCGTGTAACCTCGCACACGCGATTCCGGAAGTTGCGCAAAAAGTTCACGGATTAAATCGAAAATGCCCACATAAGTCGCTGGCGTGGAGCGCGAGGTTTTGCCAATGGGCGATTGATCCACTTCAATGACTTTGGTGATGAGTTCGGCGCCTTCTAGTTTATCCCAAAGTTTTGATGTAATTTTTTTCTTTTTCTTTCGATTTTGCACAGTGTCTTGAACTGTGGGCAAAAGAATTTCACGCATGAGTGTGCTTTTGCCAGAACCGCTAACCCCGCAAAGGACAGTTAAACAATTTAAAGGAATTTTGAGATCGACCGATTTTAAATTGTTCGCACGAGCACCAGTAATTTGAAGCCAAAACGCGTTGTTATAATCACACCGTTTGCCATAAAGTGGATGGGGCAATGGCTCGCCCAATAATGTGCCTGTTACCGATCGCGTGTTTTTTGCAATTTCTTGCCATGAACCTTGAGCCATAATTTCGCCGCCGCGTGTTCCGGCGCCGGGACCGAGATCAATCAAATGATCTGCTTGACGCATGGTTTCTTCGTCATGTTCCACGATAAGCAGCGAATTTCCTTTTGCTTTGAGTTGCTTAAGAATTTTTAGAAGATCAGCGTTATCGCGCGGATGCAAGCCGATCGTGGGTTCATCCAACACATATAGCACACCTTCCAAATTCGAACCCAGTTGCGCAGCAAGTCGAATGCGTTGAGATTCTCCGCCAGATAATGTTTTAGCCGAACGCGCTAGTTGTAAATAATTCAGTCCTACTTGTTCCAAAAAATGGAGTCGCTGCAGAATTTCGGGAACAATATCACGCGCAATTTCTTTAGTGCGACCTTTTAAAGAAAGCGAATCAAAAAAGCGTTTGGCTTCTAAAACTGATAAATGGGAAATTTCGCCAATAGTTTTTCCAGAAAAACGAACTGCGCGTGAAATGGAGTTGAGTCGCTCTCCGTGACATGTGGGACAAATTTTTTGTTCTGAATCCTCGCTCATTTCATATTTGGTTTCACGCTGCACTTCTCGCTCCAAAGCGCTTTCTGCATCGACCGAACTTTCGAAAATGATTCCAAATCCTTCGCAGGTAGGACACCAACCGTGAGGCGAGTTGTAGGAAAATTGGCGAGGATCTAATTCCTCAAACGAGCGCCCACTTTTTGGACAAAAGAGGTGAGTGCTAAGTAAAATTTCCTCTCCTTGAGGTGTCATAACTGAAAATGAGCCGCGCCCATATTTCAAAGAATCATGAATGAGTTGAACGGTTTCGCCGGATTTTTGTTTGCGTAAAAGTGTGCCAGTGAGAACGTCGATGGTGTGCTCGCGATAACGATCGAGCGCTTTAAATTTAGCTGGCTCAATCCATTTTTTATCCACACGCAATAATCGAAAACCTTTCTTTTCGGCCCACCGTGCAATTTCTGTGTGAAAGCCTTTTCGGGCTTTTATGAGTGGAGCCACCACATCCAATGTTTTATATTTTTTTAAAAGGGCATCGATTTGTTTTTGGATTCCGGCAACAGTCTGCCGTACTGCCTTCTCTCCCGTTTCTGGATCGTGTTGCACGCCGAGTTTGGAAAAAAGTAGGCGGATGAAGTGATGAATTTCAGTAACCGTTCCGACCGTGCTTTTGCCACCACCACGTGTGATATTTTGTTCAATGGCAACGGTGGGAGGGATGCCCGTAATGAGATCGACTTCTGGTTTTTCAAATTGTTGAACAAATTGTCGAGCGTAGGTGTTGAGACTATCCAGGTAGCGGCGTTGACCTTCAGCAAACACAATATCAAAAGCCAGAGTGCTTTTGCCGGAACCGCTTAAGCCGGTGATAACAGTCATGTTATCTAACGGAATCTTAAGAGAAATATTTTTGAGGTTGTGATGACGTGCGCCGCGAATCTGAATGGTATTTTCTGTTGGCGATTCAAAACGAGTAGGTGAAGGAGAAAGCCCTTTCTCCTTCAAAATTTTAGAGGAGAAAATGGATTTTAAAAATTTTCCTGTGTGAGAATTTTTTGTTTCGATAACTTGTTCCGGCGTGCCTTCGAAAATAATTTTGCCTCCTTGCTCACCCCCTTCAGGGCCCATGTCGATGATCCAATCAGCGCTTTTGATCACTTCTAAATTATGTTCAATGACCAGAAGAGAATGGCCGGCATCGACTAAACGTTGTAGAACCGTCAGCAAAATTCGGACATCATCGAAGTGCAATCCTGTGGTGGGTTCATCTAAAATCAGTAAATTGCCTTTGCTCTTTTTTTTCTTTTTCGAAGTGGTGGCAGAAAGGTGGCTGACAAGTTTAATGCGTTGTGCTTCGCCGCCAGAAAGTTGATTGAGAGGTTGACCGAGTGTCAAGTAACCTAAGCCGACATCGCAGAGAAGTTGTAGACCCTCAACGATTGTGTGGGCATTGGCTTTTCCACGTGTCGTCATTTCATCCGTTTTTCGAATTTTGAAAAATTCAATCGCCTCATCCAAAGTCATCGCAAGAATTTCAGCAACTGATTTGTCGTGATAGCGCACGCGAAGCACGTGCGGTTGAAAACGTTGACCGTGACATTCGGAACAAGGAAGATAGATGTCGCTAAGAAATTGCATTTCAATTTTTTCATAGCCCATGCCCTGACAACGATCACATCGACCTGTGCCTGTGTTAAAAGAAAAAGCAGAGGCATTAAGACCTTGGCTTTGAGCGGATTCGGTGGCGGCGAAAAGTTCGCGAATGGCATCGTAAATTCCCACATAAAGCGCGGGGTTAGATCGCGGCGTTTTGCTGAGGGGTGATTGATCGACAAGAACGACTTCATTGATCAAGTCCTGGCCGATTATTTTTTTTATTTCGCCTGATTCAGAAACGGCTTCATTGCGTGTTTTTAAAATATTTTTGTAAAGAATGTCGAAGGCTAACGTGCTTTTTCCAGAACCGCTTACGCCAGTGAGGCAAACGAGAGCATTTAAGGGCAATGTGAAGTCGACGTTTTTTAAATTGTGTGACGTTGCGCCGAAAATGGAGATTATATTTTCTTGAGAAATTTTTCTTCGTTTTTGTGGAAGAGGAATGCGTGTGCGATAGGAAAGATAATTGGCGGTTAGAGAATTTTTTTGTGATAAAATTTTTTCTGCTATGCCGGAAAAGACCAAATTGCCGCCTTGTTGACCGCGGCCTGGACCCAGATCGACTAGATAATCAGCTGAGCGAATGATGCTTTCTTCATGTTCAACGACAACAACTGTGTTGCCGAGATCGCGTAGATGATAAAGGATGCGGGTGAGTCGATCCGTGTCGCGCGGATGGAGTCCAATCGAGGGTTCGTCTAAAATAAAAAGGGTGTTTACGAGAGAAGTGCCTAAACACGTGGTGAGATTGACGCGTTGGATTTCGCCGCCGGAAAGTGTGCGTGTTGCGCGATTGAGCGTGAGATAGCCGAGGCCCACTTCATTGAGATAAGTTAAGCGTGTTGTGATTTCTTTAATCAATAAAGTGTTAGCGTCATCTAGTTTGGGAAACAGCGAAAGTTGTTTAAAAAAGTCGAGTGCATCATGGGTTGATAGAGCATTGATTTGTGCAAGAGATAAAGCATGGTGTGGGGTGATTAATTTCCAGTTCAATGTTTCCGGTTGAAAGCGGCCGCCATGGCAGACAGGACAAGTTTGGTAAGCGCGATAACGCGAAAGTAGAACGCGCACATGCATTTTGTAAGTTTTTGTTTCGAGCCAATCGAAATAACCTTTTACGCCATACCAACCGCCTTTTTGCCAAATTTCTAAACGTGAAAGGGTTGAAGGCTCTCCTTCAAGAATGAATTTTTTTTGTTCCGGCGTGAGCTGTTGATAAGGAATGTCGGTCGAAATTTTATGTTTTTTGCAAGCGCGTAGGAGGTCGGCTTGGCATTCTTGGGAATGGCCAGTTCGAAACGGTTTAATCGCGCCTTGTGCAAGAGCTTTTGTTTTGTCGGGAATCACGAGATCGTAATCGATTTCGATGGTGCGACCAAAACCGTGACATGTGGGACAAGCGCCAAGCGGATTATTAAAGGTAAAGAGAGCGGGAGTGGGTGCGCGAAAATCTAAATGGTCGTAAGGACAGTGCCAGCGATTGCTATAAAGGAGGGGCTGATCTTCGACCTGCTGATTATTCAATCGATAAATCGTGATTAGACCTTTGCCGAAAGTAAGCGCATGTTCGAGGGCTTCGATTAGGCGGGTGTTGGATGAGCTTTGATCTAGCTTGATGCGGTCTTGGATCAAAATTAACTGGTTCGATTTTAAAAGGCCGTTTTGTTTTTGGGCTTCTTCCAGTCGTAAGATTTGATTTTGCCAAAGAAGTCGTCGAAATCCTTGGGTTTGAACGAAATTGAGTGCTTCGAAAAGTGGAGTGTTTTCTGGAAAGGATAAGGTGAAAGTGATGAGGATTTCCCGATTTTTTAGTGCGGGATTGGAGAGTAAGTTTTGCGCGATTGTTTGGGCGTTACTGGGCTGAATTTCACGTTGGCATTGTGGGCAGTAAAGGTGAGCTAAGTTGGGGAAAAGCTGTTTTAAATAATCGGCAATTTCAGTCATTGTACCCACGGTGCTGCGGGTAGTGCGAATGGGATTGCTTTGTTCGATGGCAATGGCCGGTGGAATGCCTTCGATGGATTCGACTTGTGGTTTGTCCATCCTTTCCAAAAATTGTCGTGTGTAAGGCGAGAAGGTTTCGACGTAGCGTCGCTGACCTTCGGCATAAAGCGTTTCAAATGCTAAAGAGGATTTTCCCGAACCACTGGGGCCGGTAATGACTGTTAAAGTGTGATGAGGAATTTCCAGATCAAAATTTTTCAGATTGTTCTGGCGAAGACCTTTTAAACGAATGTAAGAGTTGTGATTTATTTTTTTCACGTTTTTCAACAGAATCTAAAACGTAGACAAGTTAGAAGATCTGTAAAATAAAAGCGGTAATTTGTGAAAACTTTGTTAAGTTATGAGAGTTATGAAAAAGTTGTTTTTTTTGATGGGAATTATTTCATTTTTTGCCATCACAGTTTTACCTTTGCGAGCGCTTGTTAATCAAAAATTAAATCACCCATTGTTGCCGGGTCAAAAGGTGGCGAATAGTCCTCTATTTACTTCAGCCGACAGGATTGTTTATGGTGTTAATGAAAATGTGATTAATGAGTATGTAGGACTTTTTAGCGTAGATTTTCGTTTGGGTCCGAGTTCGGTGACTAATTTAAATGGACTTATGATTCCTGGGGGAAGCATTGTAGATTTTTTGATGAGTTCCAACGGAAACCAAGTAGTATTTAAGGCGTTTAAAGATAGTTTGAATTCATTTGAGCTTTACAGTGTTCCAACAGTTGGCGGTCCAACGATTAAATTAAATGGGCCTTTTGCGCCAAGCCAAGATGTGTTGGATTTTTTAATCAGCCCAGATAGTTCGCGTGTGGTTTATCGTGCTGATCAAGATGTGAATAGTTTGTTTGAGCTCTATAGCGTTCCGATAACGGGCGGTCCCGCGACTAAGTTAAATGGTCCTATGATGGGTGATGCGCAAGCAGAATTTAGGGTGAGTCCAAATAGCAGTAGAATAGTTTATCTCGCGGATCAGGATGTGAGTGGGCTCTATGAACTTTATAGTGTTCCTTTGACGGGTGGGAATGTCATCAAGCTAAACGCCCCTTTGGTTTTTAATGGGGATGTTTTAGGTGATGATGCTTCTGGCCCGGGATTTGCAATCAGTCCTGATAGTTCGAGTGTTATTTATCGAGCGGATCAAGAAATTAATACCTTTTACGAATTGTATGTTGTGCCAATTACTGGTGGATTAGTAACTAAGCTAAATGATGCTACAGTAACAAATGTGGCTAATTTTCAAATTAGTCCAAATAGTAGTAGAGTTGTTTATCGCTCTGTCATTTCAACCAATCTTTTCGGATCGGGAAATCTTTATAGTGTTCCAATGATGGGTGGTGCATCAATAAAAATTGGAACAGCGGTGCTGCCTTTTGTGATCAGTCCCGATGGTAATCGAGTTCTTTATAATGGGGATACTAACAATAATAGCACTTTTGAACTTTATAGTGTGCCCATGCTGGGAGGATCTGCGGTGAAATTGAATGGGCCTATTTTGCCCAGCCCACTTTTTCTTCCTTGTGTCATTAGTTTAGATAGTAGTCGAGTTATTTTTAACACTGACCAAACCACAGATGATGTATTTGAGCTTTATAGTATTCCTATCGCAGGAGGGCCTACTACGAAGCTAAATGGACCTTTAGTTTCGAGTGGGGATGTATTAACCGGATTTAAAATTAGCCCCGATGGACAGCGAGTTATTTATCGTGCGGATCAAGATACTAATAATGTGATTGAACTTTACAGCGTTCCAATTTTGGGTGGAAACATCACTAAATTAAATGGGCCTTTGGTTGCTGGAGGTTTGGTTTATCCTATTTCGCCTATCCCATATGTTCATCCTGCTGGTGGACCGATTATTTATGTGGCAGAACAAGACACCGATAACGTAAGAGAACTTTATGTGACATTTAATCCGCCAATAATTACTAGTCCGACCAATGCCGTGACATGGGTAGGAAGCAATTTTAACTATACCATTACAGCCGACAACGGACCGATTTTGGGGTGGGGAGTAAGCAATTTGCCGGTTTGGGCTAGTTTTAATAGCAATGTTATTAGCGGAGTGCCTGATATGGTGAGCACTAACTTTATCACCTTAAGCGCAACTAATGTGGATGGTGTGGGTAGTGCTATATTAAGATTAATAGTTAACCCGACCAATGGTGGCACTAATAATATGTTGCCACCTGTGATTACGAGCGCTTTAAATGTAACCAGTGTGGTGGGTGACAATTTTCAGTACACTATTACAGCTGATAATGGACCGATTACTAGTTTCGGAGCGGCTAATTTACCAAACTGGGCAAGTTTGAATAATGATATAATCAGCGGAGTGCCTAGCGCAGCGGGTATGTTTGCTATCAATTTATTTGCCACTAATGCGGCAGGATTTGATAGTAAAATGTTAAACCTAACCATCAATCCAGTCATTACCAACCCACCACCACAAACCAATAATATTCCCAACAGCATTGTTGAATTTACTGGAGATTTTGATGGCGATGGAACATTGGATTTGTTGGCACAGAAAAAGAAGAAAGTGACCTTAATTACTTTTCCCGCGAGCGGAGTCGATACGACAAAGAATTTAATCCTGGGCAAGAAAGATAAAGTGGCAGCGGCTAATGTGATTAACTCTAACAACGCCTTAATTGTGAAAAACAAAACAGTAGTAAAAGCAGTTTTAGTGGATAGCAATTTTGCAGTGATTAAAACGATGACCCTTGGTAACTTGACCAGTCCAAAGATTAAAGTCAAAGCCAGCGGAGATGTGAATGGCGATGGGTTAACGGATATTATTACCCAACAAAGAAAAGTCATAGGGGCGTTACTGTCACCCAACTATAATGCTGTAACTTTGGTTAACACAAAGAGTGCAGCGCCAAAAGTGGTGGGAGTGCTAGCGAGGATTGGTGATAATGGTGATGCAGTAAGTTCTTTGTTATTGGCTAAGGGCAAGAAATTATTCTTTTACGATATTCCGACCAATGTTCCGTTTATTGTTGGAGAGGAAAATGAACCTCAAGTGAGGCCAGTCTTTGATAAGAAATATAAGGTAAGAGGAGTTGTGGCGGGAACGAATGTGGCAACGGCTAAGCTGATTATTAGTAAAGGTAAGAAGATAGGCATTATAAATTATGGAACAACCACATTGGGCGTGCCAGTGTTTAAGACGACTAGAAAATTGGGCAAAATTGTGGGGCCGAAGTAGCTTTGACTTGAATTAACCAACTAGTTGAATAAACTAGTTTGTATGAAGATAAACGAAGTGGGTGCATTTGAGGCAAAGACGCATTTATCAGCTTTATTGGAGCAGGTCCAGCGTGGGAAACGTTTTTATATTACCAAACGCGGCAAGTGCGTGGCGGAATTGGGGCCTCCGCATCATGAAAAAAAATTGCCACGTAAAGCAGGTTGGTTGAAAGGTAAAATCTGGACGTCGCCTGATTTTGATGATCCGATTCCGGCTATGGAGGAGTGTTATTGATGGACATTCTTATCGACACACATGTTTTGATTTGGTTTGCGGAAAAGCATTCGAATTTAACGCCAAAGGTCCAAAGGTGGTTAGAGAACGCGGATAACAAAGTTTTTTTAAGCGTGGCGAGTTTATGGGAGATGGCGATAAAGGTGAATATAAGTAGGTTAAAACTTTTAGTTCCATTTGAAACTATGGTAGAACAGTTGCCACAAATGGGGTTTGAATTAATGCCTATTGAATTGAAGCATGTGACGCGTTTTTCTTCGTTGCCCTTGCATCATAGCGATTCGTTTGATCGAATGTTGGTGGCGCAGGCAATGGAAGAGAAATTGAATTTGGTTTCGTCGGATCGTTCGTTGTCGCGTTATGGCATTAAAGTTATGTGGTAGGATCATTTAGATATTTAGTAAGCGGAGCGCTTGCTCTACAAAAATTGATTTATGATAGCGCGTTATTGGCATGTTTTTTTAATTGGATTTCAGAATGCGCTGGTTTATCGCTGGAATTTTCTGTTGCGTTGCTGTTTTTCATTGGTGCCTTTGTTGGGAACGATTTTCTTTTGGGGCGCGATTTATCAAGGCAAAGGCAATGTGGGCGGTTATTCTTATGAGGGAATGATCAGTTATTTTGTGGCGTTGCTGGTGTTGGATGCTTTGACGTCGCCGACAGAGGATGATTTTCAGATTGCTGCGGATATTCGTGAAGGGATGATGAATCAGGTTTTGTTGAAACCGGTGAATTATGGGGCATATCGGCTGGCGCTTTATTTTTCGGGTCGGATGGTTTATGCTATGAGCACTATTATTCCTGTAGGGATGGCCGTGTTTTGGTTGAGAAGTCGTTTGAATTGGCCGAAAGAGATCGATGTTTGGTTATTGACGGTTTTAGCGGTTGTGGGTTCGGGTTTTTTACAGTTTGCGATTACGTTTTGCACGGGGCTTTTGGCGTTTTGGTTATTGGATGTGGGCGGGGTGATTTTTATTTTGTTTGGTTTAGAATATGTTGCGGGAGGCCATGTTTTTCCATTAAATTTATTGCCTCAACCGTTTTATCAAGTGGCGTTGCATTTGCCTTTTGCTTATGAATATTATTTTCCGATTGCGGTTTTTGGCGGGCAGTTGTCGGAAGGTGAATTGTGGCGAGGGTTTTTGTTGCAATGGATTTGGATTGGGTTGGTGAGTGTATTGGGATGGGTCACATGGAGGCAAGGACTGAAAAAATATACGGCTGTGGGAGGATGATATGGGATGGAATCGTTATCTAAAGATTTGGTTGGCGCAGATTCGTTATTCCATGGTACGCGAAATGATGTTTAAAGCGAATTTTTTGCTTTGGTTGGGCACGGAGACGATGTGGTTTTCGTTGCAGTTGATTTTTGTAGAGGTGGTTTATGGGCATGTGGAGGAAGTGGCGGGATGGAGTCGTTATGAAATGATTTTGTTAGTGGGGGTAAATCATTGGATTCAACAGCTTTTTCAGGCGTTTTTTATGGTGAATTTTTTCAATTTGCCTGAGTTAATTCGGACGGGAAAACTGGATTTTTATTTGGCGCAGCCGGTGTCACCGCAATTTCTGGTTAGTACGCGATTGTTCGAGCCAGGAGCGCTCATTAATGGGGCTTTGGGCTTGGGCGTTTGTGGTTACGCAATTTTACATTTAGGATTATCGATTACACCTTTGGGTGTGGGTTTGTTTATTTTATTAACCGGTTTTGGAGTGATAATCCATTATAGTTTACTGTTGGCACTGGTGACGTTTTCTTTTTGGATTGTTCGCTCGCAGGGGTTGATTTATGGGTATTATAATTTGTTTCAAATTTCGCGTTTGCCACGACAAGCTTTTAAGGGGATGGTGCGTATTATTTTTACATTTGCTTTGCCGATGTTATTGGTGGCAAATGTGCCGAGTGAAGCTTTATTAGGTCGAGTCAATTGGAATTTGCTAGGGGTTATGGCAGGTTTGGCTATTTTATTTTTTTTAGGAACCCATCTACTTTTTAATCGGGGTTTGCGAGCTTACGGGAGTGCGAGTTCTTAATTTATCGTGGATCTCTTATTGACATGCTAATAGCTTCATCTCATTATCATAAACATGAAAAAAATAATCGTTTTAGGGCTTTTAGCCTCTTTTTGGACATGGGAAGCAAAGGCAGTTATTAAATTGAATCAAACTTTTTCGGCGAATGGTTTTGCTGGTACTCCTCAATTTGCTAATAGTGATAATAAGAGGGTCGCTTTTTTTGCTGATCCAGGCGCTGTAGCATTTGTTGAACTTTTTGGCGTGGATTACACTCTTGGTCCGAGTTCGGTGACCAATTTAAGCGCTCCCTTGGTTATGAATGGGAATGTGGTGGATTTTCTAGTTTCTCCCGATGGTAACCGAGCGGTCTTTCGCAGTGATAAAGATACCGATGATGTTTTTGAACTTTATAGTGTTTCTATGACGGGGGGGGCCATTACAAAGCTTAATAGCGCTTTAGTTGCCAATGGCGATATACTTGCAAATTATCAAATTAGTCCAGATAGCGCACGAGTGGTTTATCGAGCTGATCAAGATACAGATGGCATTTTTGAGTTATATAGCGCACAGATAGCGGCCACAGGCAGTACAAAATTAAATAATGCATTAGTAGCTGGTGGAAACGTATTTAGTTTTCAAATCAGTTCTGATAGCGCCCGAGTGGTATATTTAGCGGATCAAGATACTGATACCGTGAATGAACTTTACAGTGCGCAGATTGCAGCGACAGGCAGTACAAAATTAAATAGCGCTTTAGTGGCCAATGGGGATGTAGCGGGAGGTTTTCAAATTAGCGCGGATAGCG